>CAISVC010000234.1 GCA_903888815.1 uncultured Fibrobacterota bacterium | reverse complement strand
TTGAGTTCGACTACTGCTGCTGTCAGGCCTCCTACGCACTCGAGGAGATGGGGATCGAGTCGATTATGGTGAACTCCAACCCCGAGACCGTTTCGACCGACTACGACACGTCGGACAAGCTCTACTTCGAGCCGCTGACGTTCGAAGACGTGATGAATATCATTGACAATGAAAAACCATACGGTGTGATCGTCCAGTTCGGCGGCCAGACCCCGCTTAATCTGGCAAAGAGACTCGAAGAAGCAGGCACGCCCATCATCGGCACGAGCGTTGCCTCGATCCAGCGGGCTGAAGACCGCGACGAATTCGCGGCGATGATCAACAAGCTCGGGCTCAATCAACCGCCGAACGGCATGGCACGATCGATCGACGAGGCGCTCACGGTCGCCCACGGTCTTGGTTATCCGGTACTGATACGGCCATCGTTCGTACTCGGCGGCCGCGCCATGCGCATCGTGTACGACGATGACGATCTTAAAAATTTTATTGGCGATGCCCAGGCAGCGGCCGACAACAGGCCCGTGCTCGTTGATAAATTCATCAGCGATGCCATCGAAGTCGACGTAGACGCGATCTCGGACGGCTCGCAGATCATGATCTGCGGCATCATGGAGCACATCGAGGAGGCAGGCATCCACTCGGGCGACAGCGCTTGCGTGCTGCCGCCGCACACGCTCTCCGAAGACATCGTGGCCGAGATCCGGCGCGTGACACACGAACTCGCGCGCGAGCTCAAGGTCGTGGGACTCCTCAACATCCAGTTCGCCATCAAGGAAGAGACGGTGTACGTACTCGAAGTAAACCCGCGCGCGTCGCGTACCGTGCCGTTTGTCAGCAAAGCGGTCGGGATTCCTTGGGCAAAAATCGCCGCGAAAGTAATGTCCGGCAGGAAACTCGGGAGCATCGAGGAGGCATCGGAACGGCAGATCGATTACTTCGCGGTCAAGGAGTCGGTTTTGCCCTTCAACAAGTTCCCGGGCGCCGACATCATTCTCGGGCCGGAAATGAAATCGACCGGCGAGGTCATGGGGCTCGACAAGGACTTCGGTCTCGCTTTTGCAAAGTCGCAGGAAGCTGCCGGCAACAATCTGCCGCGCTCCGGGGCGGTTTTCATCAGTGTGCGCAACAGCATGCGGCGCAACATCATCTTCATGGTCAAGGACATCGCGGCAATGGGTTTTAAAATCTATGCGTCAGAAGGCACGTGGCGGGTCTTGAGCTCGAACGGCATCAACGCAAAAATGGTGCCCAAAATTGGTGAGGGCAAACCCGATATCATTGATCTCATCAAAGGCGGGGACATAGATCTCATCATCAATGTTCCGGCAGGCAAGAAGTCCCAGTTGGACTCAAAGCCGATCCGCAGCGCGGCCGTGACGCAGGGAATTCCCTATATCACGACCCTCGAAGGCGCGCAGGCTGCGATCTCCGGCATGGACTCGCTCGAGCGCACAGGTTTTTCGGTCAAACCGATCCAGGAGTACTGTTCTGCAGGAGCTCAGCCGAAAAAAGATGTGCGGAAAGAATTTGAAACCAAACACCGCATGTGGACGGTTAAGCAGGGGAACGATAAATAGCTTTCCATAGAGGAGTGCTAATTATTATGGTAAAATTCATCTTCATCACCGGCGGAGTTGTTTCGTCCCTCGGCAAGGGAATCACGGCAGCGTCCATCGGGCTTCTGCTTAAATCACGGGGCTTGAGTGTCATTCACCAGAAATTCGACCCCTATCTCAATGTCGACCCTGGCACCATGAACCCATATCAGCACGGCGAGGTATACGTGACCGACGACGGTGCCGAGACTGACCTCGATCTCGGGCATTACGAGCGGTTTACCGGCGCAATAACCAACCGCAACTGCAACTATACTTCCGGCCGGATCTACGACGCGATCATCAAAAAGGAACGGAGGGGCGATTACCTCGGTGGTACGGTACAGGTAGTACCCCATGTAACGGCCGAAATATGCGACTCAATCCGGTCAGTGGTGGCGCCCGGGATCGACGTGGTCATCTGCGAAATCGGCGGCACGGTCGGCGATATCGAAAGCCTGCCGTTTCTCGAGGCCTTGCGGCTTTTCCGTCTTCAGGAGGGGCGCAACAATTGCTTTTTCATCCACGTGACACTCGTGCCGTTTCTGCACAAGGCGGGCGAGGTAAAGACCAAGCCGACGCAGCACTCGGTCGGCCGGCTGCGCGAAATCGGGATTATCCCTGACATGCTTGTATGCAGGACCGAAGTACACCTTGATAAGGATGTGCGGAGCAAGATTTCGCTCTTCTGCAACGTCGACGAGGAGGCGGTGGTCGAGGCCATGGACGTTGCGAACACCATTTATGAAGTGCCGCTCGAATTTGCGGCTCAGGACATTGACACGGTTATTATGGATGCGCTGGGACTGCGGGGCGGTCGGCGGAACCTGCGTCCGTGGCGTGAATACGTGGACCATGTGGTAGGCGCAGAGAAGGAAGTAGAGATCGCCATTGTCGGCAAGTACAGCGAGCTCCTTGATGCCTATAAATCGATCCACGAGGCGCTCCAGCATGCCGGAGCGGCAAACAGCGCGCGTGTTAAAATAAGGAGCGTCGCGGCCGAGGAAATCGAGCAGAAGGGTGCAAAACAGGTGCTTGCCGGCGTGGGCGGTATCCTGGTGCCGGGCGGTTTCGGGGTCAGGGGAGTGGAGGGGAAAATACTGGCCGTTAAGCACGCGCGTGAAAACAATATCCCGTATTTCGGCATTTGCTACGGCATGCACATGGCCGTTATCGAGTTTGGCCGCAACGTGCTCGGCCTTGAAGGGGCGGATACGACCGAGAACAACAGCTCAACCAAACACCCGGTCATCCACCTCATGGAGGAGCAGAAGCGGGTCATGAACCTCGGCGGTACCATGCGGCTCGGCGCTTTCCCGGCCGACCTGCGCAAGGGATCGCTTGTCCGTAAAGTATACGGCAAAGAGCAGATCAGCGAACGCCACCGCCATCGCTACGAGTTCAACAACGATTACCGGGAACGGTATGAGGACGCAGGCATGGTACTTTCCGGCATTTCACCGAACGGCATGCTGGTCGAGATCGTGGAGCTGCGCAACCATCCGTGGTTTATCGGTGTGCAGTTTCATCCGGAATTCAAGTCGCGGCCTATTGATCCGCACCCGCTGTTCAGGGAATTCGTGGCCGCAAGCTTGAAGAATACGAAAGAAGGCACAGAGGCACACCGACATAAGGGTACAGAGGAAAAATAAACAATCACTTTGAGTTCGATGCGCACCGATGACCTTTAGAAGTATTTTTATCAATTAGGAGTATTTTTATAAAACACGGCACGGTAAAGGCAACCAAGGAATATTCATGATTCAATCAAACCTCCACGAGCAATGTGCTGTTTTTGGCATTTATAACCATCCCAATGCCGCTGAAATAACCTACCTCTGTCTTTATGCTTTACAGCACCGCGGCCAGGAATCGAGCGGTATTGCGGTATCGGACACCCGCGCGATTACCATGCACAAGGCAATGGGACTCGTGAGTCAGGTTTTCAGCAGCGGAGAGGTTCTGGCAAAACTCAAGGGTATCCACGCTGTCGGGCACAACCGTTATTCCACCACGGGTTCCTCGACGATTGTCAATGCCCAGCCGATCCTCATCAACTTTAAGGCCGGGCAGATCGCGAGCGCCCACAACGGTAATCTGACTAATGCTTTAAACTTGCGGCGGCAGATGGAGAAAGACGGCTCCATCTTCATGTCCACGACCGATACCGAGGTGATCATGCATCTCCTGGCGCGCTCGCACCGGAGCACGATCGAAAAGATGATTCTCGATTCGCTTTCGCAGGTTCAGGGGGCCTACTCCATGTTGTTCCTCACCCCGGCAGCGCTCTACGGCGTTCGCGATCCCCGCGGCGTGCGGCCGCTTATCTTGGGGAAGCTGGGCGATTCGTGGCTGCTTTCTTCGGAGACCTGCGCCTTTGATCTTGTGGGTGCCCAGATAGTCCGCGAAATCGAGCCCGGAGAAATGATAAAAATTGACGAAAAAGGCATCACGAGTTACACCGTGCCGCTGTTCGAACGGATTAAAAATCATGCTCATTGCATTTTCGAATATATTTACTTCTCCCGCCCCGACAGTTTCGTGTTCGGCAACAATGTCGATAAAATCCGGCGCAAGTTCGGACGCCAGCTTGCCGTTGAACACCCATGCCCGGGCGCTGATGCGGTGATCGGCATACCCGATTCAGCGACCACTGCCGCGCTCGGCTACGCCGAAGAGTCAGGTGTCAAGTTTGATATAGGGCTCATCAGAAACCACTATGTGGGACGGACCTTCATTCATCCGGTGCAGTCAGGCAGGGACCTGAACGTGCGCATAAAGTTTAATCCGGTGAAAGGCGTCATCAAGGGCAAGAACATCGTTTTAGTGGACGATTCCATCGTGCGCGGCACAACCATGAAAAAGCTCGTGAATCTCATGAGGACCGCGGAGCCGGCTTCCATACATCTTCGCATCTCCTCGCCTCCCATTATCTGCCCCTGTTTTTACGGAATCGACATGCCTACCAAGGAGGAGCTTATCGCTTCGGTAAAAAGCGTGGAAGAGATCAGAAAGGATTTCGGCGTCGACTCGCTGGGGTATCTTTCGATCGACACCATGCTCTCGGTGCTCAAACCCGAGGAACGCGGCAACTTCTGCACCGCGTGTTTTAACGGCAGTTATTTTGCAGAGCCTTCAACCTGATAAGAGAAGGGGCGGGGGATGAGGTCAGATAATCAAAGAATCGTTTTTACGGACACGTAGTCGAGCGTTTGAGAATGAGCGACTGTGTAACAGTATCTTTGCCGCTGTTGCTTACTACTGTCCATCGCAAGGTATCGGTTCCCTGCTGAGAACAGAGATGCAAACGTATGGGGGCCGGGGGAGGAGGGTCATTATAGTCGATGGTCCACCTGCGCCACCACAAATATATGTAAAGTGGCGGCGGACCAGGATTAATCAATATAGGGATATAGTTTTTTACCAGCCTGTATATTTTGCCCTTGATAGTGTCGCCAGGCCATTGGAGCCACGACGCTTTCTCGGTTGTATCAACTATAGTATCAAGATTATAGGCACAGGTGTCTGCAAATAGGGTATCGAACCACGAAAAGGGTGAACAGGTGTTCAGAACACAAATTTTCTGCAATGTGAGATGCAGAGTGTGTGCAAGAACCGGTTTAAACAGCGTGTCCTTTTCACCATTTTGTTTCCGGATGATAAACAGCATCGTGTCTCTGCGTAGATCCGTGAATGTGAACCCATAGAAGGAAGGAACCAGCAGATCATTTGCTGTAATTTTGCAGCGGGTATAATATCCCGTAGTTGATTTCTTTTTTATTATAATACTATCAATTAATTCCGGAAGCTGAAGGCTGACCGTGCAGCGACACGTAACACCAACGTCGACCGTATCCTGAAAATTTAAAACAGATAAAATCTTTGCGTTCTCCGGATCCTTCCTCGGGTCCTGAGGCGATTCGCAGAACAGGAACACGAAAGCAATGAGCGCGGTTGCAGCGATGCCGTAAAGCAGAATTCTGGTTTTCATAGAAAACCCCTTTTTTATCGGATGAAACGACCCCTTCGGCAGGATTTTTCTCTTTTCAATAAATATAATATCAATTTTAATAAAAAGAGATGTTTATTGAGGATTTTATGACCGTTGTGGCTGCGGACGAAAAGTGACCGGAGGTATTCGCCTGCCGGGCACATTTCGTTCAGCATAGTGCGAAAGCCAAAAGTCATACCATTTTATGAATAATAACCCCTTCTCTGGGAGGAGAAGCCGTTCTTTGCATAGAATCATCTATCCAAAGAAGGCCTTTAGGGGGTTGGGGATGAGGTCAGGATAATCAAAAATAATTTACGGAGACCGACAATCTTTACAAACAAATGATCCACCGGGCAATCGCCGGCTATATTAAAAAAATGGCTGAGCACGAAAACCGATGGCCGGAAAGATGAGCCGGAATATTACGCATAACAATCAGGAGTTGCTTTTCTTTCGGGAAACAGATCCGGATAACCGCCTTGGACGGGCGCTAGAGGAGACCCTTTTCCGCCAGCGTCCTCTACTGCTACGGCCAGACCTTGATAGGGGTCGCATTGGTCGTACTGCCAGTGCTGATGCCGAACTGGCCAAACGAATTATCTCCGGCAGCCCAGAGCGTACCATCGTTCCTGAGTACCATGGTGTGGAAACCACCTGCCGAGACTGCAGAAACCCTGCTCATCCCCGGAACCAGGGCCGGGGTTCTTCTGCTGATCGTATCGTTGGTGCCGAGCTGGCCATAGAAATTGAACCCGGTTGCATAAAGCGTACCATCGCTCTTGAGGACCATGGTGTGAAGAGCTCCGGCCGAGACCGCAGAAACCCCGCTTATCGCCGTGACCAGGGTCGGGATTTTTTTCTTGGTCGTATCGTTGGTGCCGAGCTGGCCATTGGCATTGAGCCCTGTCGCGTAGAGCGAACCATCGCTCTTGAGGATCATGGAGTGGTAAGTTCCGGCCGAGACCGCAGAAACCCCGCTTATCGCCGCGACCTGGACCGGGTGGTTTTTATCGATCGTATCGTTGGTGCCGAGTTGGCCATTGAAATTGCGCCCGGTCGCCCAGAGCGTACCATCGCTCTTGAGGATCATGGTG
>CAISVC010000233.1 GCA_903888815.1 uncultured Fibrobacterota bacterium | reverse complement strand
CGATTGGGCGGCAAAGCCTGCCAGGTCATTTTTTATGCGAAGCAGCACCTCCATGGCTGCGGCATCGTTTTGCAGGCTGTCGCGCTGAATCTTGGCCCGTTTCCCCAGGAGAGAGGATTTTTCATTCTTTTTTGTCCGGAGCAGGCTGTCGATTTTCGGAGATACGGTCCGGGCAGAAGCGCCGAGTGCGGCAGCAGTATTCTGGGTCTCCTGAATCAGCATGTTCAGCGAGTCGCTCCAGTCCATCAGCTGAATGACTTCCTTTTTTTTCGACGCCACCATGGTATCAAGCTGAGCGATTCGCTGCCCCGAAGGATTCTGCACCGGAGGATTTTTTTGTTCGAAAACACTGAGGTTCTGGCGTGCCTTGTCACGTTGAGTCTGGGCCAGTGCAATTTTTTTATCGATGCCGGCGATGGCGCTGTCCAGCATAACGGCTTTCTGGGATATGCCGGAGCCGCGTATTTGCGCCTCTTTCTGACGCAGGCCCGGGAGGGAGCGCGCGATCGAATCCTGTTTCGCAAGGAGCGATTCGAGTTCGTTTTCCCGTTTTTCGACAAGCTTTTTACCGCCTTTTTTTCTTTCGGCGTTCATTTGAATCGCCTTGTCAAGCAGATCGCGGGTTTTAGCGACGGCGCTGTCGATCTGCAGCTTCTGCCGTAAGGTCTGGAGGAGCGGTTTATCCTTGGTGCAGCGCTGCAGTTCGGCATCCGCATCAGACATCGCTTTATCGTAGGGCGCGCGGAGCTGCTCGTACCGCGTCAGCGCTGTTCCTGCGGATTTTGCCAGCCGCTGCCGTTCGGACGTAAGGGTGCTGACGTCCGTATTCATGCGGGCGATGCGTTCCTCAAACCCGGTTTTCTGCCGGGCTATAAGCGCGATACTTTCTTTAACCTGTGCAATTTTCTGTTCCTTGTCGGTCCGGTCTTTTGTCAGTGTCTGCTCAGCCTGGCCGGTTGCGGCATCAAAGAGATCGATGGCGCTGTCGAATTGCTGCACCTGTGCATGATAACGGGCGCGTTCACCCGCCAGTTTAGCGTCTCCCTGAAGCGAGTCCTGGCGAAGCCGGTCGCGGCGCACGGTGTAATCCGAAATTTTGGACTGTAGTGTGCGTATCGTTGAATCACGGCCCGCCGCCTGTGCCTGTAATTGAGCGATAGCGCGATTGTCAGCACCCGCTGCCGCGCCGGGCTGTTCGCGGCGGGCGGAGAGAGAGGATAGCTCGCCGGTCAAGGTAACGACCTGTGCATCAAGGCGCGCGATTTCTTTATGCACGCCGGCGATCTGGTCTCTTGTTTTTGCAGCGATCGAAACGCTGTCCTGCGTTGCTTTCTCATACTGAGCATTGGTCTTGTCGAATACAGTTTTCTTTTTAGCGAGTGCATCGTCGATTTCCGCCTGTTTTTTTGCCTGTGCCGATCCGCGCTGAGAAGATTCGGCGGTTGTTTTGGAGCTGTCCTGGCGGAGTTGATCGCGGAGCGCAGTGAGGGAATCGATCCGGCCTTGCAGGGAAGCGATGCGGGTGTTTATCTCATCGAGTGTCAATCGCTGCTGGGGTCTAACTGCGGCTGCCTGCGGCCTCCCGAACGCGGCCGAAGCAGCGATTCCACCGATACATGCGCAGAGAAGCATAGTGAGGAAAAGAGGAGGGAGCCTGGAGCCGTGATATGGTGCTGAATGCCGAAAACCCGCTATTCGCATGAAACACATCTCCTCAAGTCATTTCCCTTGCCGCATTGCATAGTGTATAAAGTATAACACACTATCAGCCTTCCTGACAATTATTACAGCATAAAAACATCACTGCCCGTCATTACAAACAGGATTTAACCGCAGCGGATATTATTGCGATTCCTTCCGCAATGGCATTCTCCGGCGTGTTCGAAAAGGCCAGGCGGAAGCAGTTGTTTTTTGTCCCGTAAGGGTCGAAAGCGCTGCCGATCACAAAGGCCGCGTGTTTTTTGATCGCTACGTTGAATACGGCCGTGGCGTCGACCGATTCGGGCATGGTGACCCATATGTAAAAACCGCCTTTTGGATTCGTCCATGTAACGCCTTCCGGCATGTTGGCTGCAAGCGCATCGAGCATGATCCGCGCACGGCGTGCATACGCGGTGCGCACCGATGCGAGGTAACGGGGCATCTTTCCCCGTACAAGATACTCGTGAGCGAGCACCTGCGTGAAGGTCGGCGAACACGCATCCATTGATTGCTTCGCAAGTTCGCATTTTTCAACAATGTCGCGCGGGCCCAGAAGCCAGCCGAGCCGCAGCCCGGGACCGAAAATTTTTGCGAATGAGCCGACATAGCAGATCGGAAGGGGCTCTTTTCCCATCGCTTTAAGCGGCACGGTAAGCGGTTTGTCGCGTTCGTCAAAATAGAGTTCACCGTACGGATCGTCTTCAAGCAAAACCATGCTGCGGCCGGCAAGCGTCTCAAGCGCCGCTT
>CAISVC010000232.1 GCA_903888815.1 uncultured Fibrobacterota bacterium | reverse complement strand
TCAAATTCGAAAAGCCGATGAAGCATGAGATCCAGCAGGTGCGTTCGCTCATTGGCAAGCTCGGCTATACGGGCTCGGAGATAAAGATGATCGGCCGGGAGCAGGACAACGAGCTGCTGATCATTGTGCGGAAGCACGCTGAGGCGTCTGCGCTCGGCAAGGAGATCCGTGAGGCACTGTCAAAAGCCATGCCTGACAATAATTTTGACGTACGGCGCGTGGAAGCGATCGGACCCAAGATCGGCGGTGAAATGCGGAGTAACGCGGCGATTGCCGTGCTGCTGTCTCTTGTCGGCATTCTCCTTTACATATGGTTCAGATTCAGGGTCTCGTTCGGCGTGGCGTGCGTGATTCCGCTCTTTCATGATGTCATTATCACGATCGGCTGCTTCTCGGTGCTGGACAAGGAATTTTCACTTACCTTTATCGCCGCGCTGCTTACCATCATGGGTTACTCGCTTAACGACAACGTCGTCATCTTTGACCGTATCCGTGAAAACATGCGGCTGGGCCTTAAAGGAAAAACCTTTATCGAACTTGTCGACCTCAGCATCAACCAGACGCTCTCGCGCACGATCATCACCTCGGGCATTACTTTCGTCGTGGTCACCCTCCTCTGGATTCTGGGCAGCGAAACGATCAAGGATTTCGCCTTTGCCATGATGATCGGCGTGATTTTCGGCACCTATTCGACGATCTACATTGCCAGTGTGCTTCTGGTGTGGTGGAACAGGAAGTGGCCGATAATCAAGGCATAAATCGGAATAGTATTCACCCACCAACTCACTTCGAAGCGGATTCATCACCGGGGGCGTGCCGGAGCATACGGCTGAAATGTGTATGAATATGTCATATGCATCAATTTGTTTCTATTTTGCTTTGTTTTACCACAAAAAAACATTATATTTGTATCGCGGGGTCCGCCTGCCCGTCATTAAGTGCTCTGAAGTAATTGACCATTTGTTACAATACATAAACGCCGAAAGGTTGTTAAGGTATGAATTGTTTACGAACTGCAATAATTGCGGTCAGCGCATCTGCTGTATTCGCGGGTATGTGCCGCGCGGAGGAAGGCACGGCAATCAAGCTTGAACCGAAGGGGTATGCCTCGCTCGAATGCGGACAGATTGTCAAGGGATATGACAAACATGTCGGCAACATCGAAAATGTGTTTGTCGAGAAAGTATACACGGGATTCGGCCTGGATGTGCTCCTGAGTCCGCAGACAAAATTGATAGCCGCCCTTGAGATGAAGATGTTCAATGAGTTCCCGAGAATGGTGGAGCTGGGGGCGACAAGGAGGCTTTATTTTTATCCTTATCTGACTCAGGCGGAACTCAGCCACACTTTCATGAGCAATGATAAATGGGGATTGAAGGTTGGGGGCGGGTACTTTCCTTATAAGTACAACAAGGATGTTCGCAATCTCGGCGAATACCTTTTCAGGAGCACCGCCTATCCCCAGACGCTTACCACCGAGTTCGACTATCCCTTCGCGCGGCTTGCGGGCGCATACCTGCGGGGAGCTGTTTCTGAAGGCGTCAGCAAGGTCGACCTAGATGTGCTGGTTACGACCAACACCGAATGGATGGCAGTGCATGATGTCAACCTTTCCTGCATTGCAACCTATAGCTTGGCGCGGATCTTTGAAATCGGGCTGGGAGCGAGTTTCTGCAGCATTATTTCCGTTGACCCCAATGCCACCGCCCCGAAAGACGGCGCCACGCAGTATCTGAACTACGAGGACACCACGCTGTCAGTTGTCGATAAAGACACGCTGAATTACACCTTCGCCGGTACAAAGCTCATGGCACGGTATTCGTTTGACCCCAAGAGGTTTTTCACGAGCGGTTTTTTCGGCGAACAGGACCTGAAAATTTACGGCGAGGCCGCTCTTCTGGGAGTAAAGAATTATCCCGTGGCGCTCAGCTCGCCGATCTGGTACATGAGCAGGCTGGAGCGCATTCCGGTCATGATCGGGTTCAACTGGCCCACGAACCCCCTGGTTGTTTATACCGGCGCCGCAGTGCCGGAATTTCTTTCCTATTTTACTCCGGATCACTCAATTGACGCTAAAGAGATGAAAACACTCCTTATCACCGGCGGTGCAGGTATCGCCGCAGGAGCCGGAACATGGTTTCTTGAAAAATTCCTGTCGAAAAAATTACGTCTCGATGTGCTTTCGATTGAAGCTGAGTGGTGGGGCAACCGGTATCCGAACAATATGGAGGGCATCGTCATTGACGGGCTGCCGATTCCTTTCCGCGCCGGGACCAGTTTAATTGATTCAATGCTGTATAAAGGGGACAATTGGAAGTGGAGCATCTACGGGAGGAAAACAATAGCCGGTCATTATCAGGTGACATTTCAGGCTGCCAGCGACCATATCCGGACGTTTGCGCTGGACTGGAACCGCCAGGACTGGGAAGAGTCGCTGCGGAGCCCGGCCAGCTGGTACTATGTGCTCAAGTTCGGCGTTCTGTTTTAATGAACGGCATTTGTAAAGAAGTGTGCAATTTTGATTGCCGTAACCGCGACACAGATGAGAAGGAGGGTGGTATGAAAAAACGAGTTATCCTCACCGGTAGTCTGACGGGGCTGGTCATCGGTTTATTGTTAAGCTACAAATGTGAAACGGCGTACGGCCCTACCCCCTACACGGTATTCAGCGGCCAGACTGCCTCCTCAACATCGTTAGTGATCAGTACCGGTGTCAAAAGTCTCATTATTCCACCTTTCTTGCCTTTATCTGTTGCCGGTCAAAAGGTGACGGTCGCATCCGCTGTGAATGATACTATCGCCATGAGGGGAACGATAACCTCCTATAATCAGGCTACCGGCAACCTTGTTGTCGAGATATCAGAAACGAATGGATCCGGCACTTACAGCGATTGGAAAGTAATTCTGGGGAAAACGCCGGCGCAGATTCTTGATAGCCTTCAAAAAGCCTATGTCGCTATGAAATTCGGCATGTTTATCCATTTCAACATGTCGACGTTCGACCGTTGCTGCTGTCCGGAGTGTAAAAGCGTTTCCGGAGAATGGGAAACACCCAACGCAGACCCGAACCTGTTTCACCCGGCCAGCCTCAACTGCGGTCAGTGGGCTGATGTGGCGAAATCGGCCGGCTGCAAATACATGGTAGTAACGACAAAGCATCATGGCGGCTTCTGCCTGTGGAACAGCAGCAAGACGAACCACAGCATTGCCCATTCGTCATGGGGAGGCGGCAGTCGTGATGTTCTGCGGGAATTCGTCGATTCGGCGCGGGCTGAGGGATTGAAGGTGGGTTTTTACTATTCGATCAGGGACTGGACAAATGGTTTTTCGCTGAATTTCATTAAAGGCCAGCTGACCGAACTCCTGACCAATTACGGGGACATCGTTTGCCTGTGGTTCGACGGATGGGCGTGGGATATCGGCTATTTGCGGGTGCCGTACGATACGGTCAGAAACCTCATCAGGAACCTTCAGCCGCATTGTTTGCTTGTAGAGAATAACTATTATTGCTCCCTGAAAAAAACCGATATTGTCGAGTACGAAGTGCCGGTCGTCGGCGCGCCGAAAGTGGGGAATGTATTGCCTTCCGAAGGGTGTATTCCCATCCGCAATGACTGGTGCTGGTTCTGGCACCCGACAGATGAGTGCAATCTCATGACTGCCCAGAATATCGTCCAGAATCTGAACGATTACAACTCGCGCAACGCCGCGCTTCTGCTCGACCTGTCGCCTGACACCACGGGCTTGATTCCGCAGTGCGAAGTTGATAGAATGAAAGAGGTGGGGCAGTTGCGGGGTGTAAAAAGGTAAATGACAGCCCCAAGGGTAATCCTGATCAAAGGAGGGTATATATGGTACGCAGAGCCGTTCTGGCAGGCCTGACGGCGGGAATGTGCATCGTGGGAATTGTGGTCAGTTGTTCAAAAGACAGTAATCCTGCAGGTCACGAGCCGTCCGAGCTCATCGGAACCTGGACAGGGCTTACGACAAAGCCTTCTTTCATGACCGATTCTTTCACGATTGTTCTGAATTTCGCAAACGCAACCAGCTATACCCTCACGCGGTTCATGGTGAAATATGCATCAAGCGCCAGCGGGGTGAGAGATTCTGCATGGGAAACAGGGACCTGGGCAATTAACGGCGAAAATGCTGTTTTAACCTCCACACAGTGCAAGGTATGTCAATCATGGGAGACTCAGCTTGGTGATGTTCTGTGCGATACCATTCCTAAAACGATAAATATCGCCATTTCGAGCAACCGATGGAATATTACAATGAAAGAATGGAAAAACGGGGATCCTATCACCTATCCGACGACAAGAAGTTATTAAGTGTAGCAGTACAAAGCAAAAAAAGAGACGCGAAACGCGGCTGTAAAAAAAAGGTTTGCCCCTTGTGGAGGCAAACCTTTTTTACGTGATTCAGCTGTTCGATCCGCCGGCTTCGCTCTTTATTTAAGCGTCGTCACTTTTATACAGCGGACGCCGGCTGGCGTGCTGCCGGTCTTCCCCAGATACGCGATGCCGTCTCTGACAGGCGCGGTGCACAGGAATTTGCCGGACAGGTCATACACCGCCACGCGCAGTTCCCTGCCGGTAGATTTATCAGGTAGCCTGAAACGGTTTCCGTACAAAAGGAAGCTCATCGCGCCGGTACCGAGCGCCAGTTTGGAAGGCGCGACCAGGTTGTTCACGGCAGAGGCAGTGTGCAGTGGACATGTTCCGATGTCCATTTCACTTACCGTGGCAAAGGTGCCTGCTCCGGTGCCGGCGACATTCACTGTACTGAGGGCCACAAGCCGGACGTAACGGGCGGAGTGAAAGCTGAATTCCACGATCCGGTAATTTCTTTCGGTCCCGGTCATTGCCACGTTGTTTCCGTTTGAATCCACTCGATACCAGTTCGCGTTTTTTACGACGGTATCAAACGTGGTGCCGTTGGTGCTCAAGAGAAGATGATACTGCGTAATTGAACCGGCATGGCCCCAGGTGGTGACGTCGAGGTCCTGACGAGGCAGATAACCGAAGATGTTCAGGCTGTCGTATGTTTTTCCGAGGTCCATCTGTACCCACTGCGGCAGGCCGGTGCCGGACTGCCATATTGTCTGGGCCAGCCACGGATTGCCGTTGCCCCAGCAGTCGGTCAGTCCGTTAAAGGCGAAATAGGGGCGCGGAGTATAGGTACGGGAGTCTCCGGCCGAGTAGATCGTCCCGGTATAGGTGCTCGAAGCCGTGCCGGTCGCCGTCGGTGTCACCGGGTACTCTATGTTGTGCATCTGCTTGGGCAGCATCTTGCGTGCCGTGTTCGGCGACCATACGGCAGCCACCTGCATAAGCCGCGTGCTGCACGCCGGGGTGATAAGACCGTTCGTGTCCGGAGGGACATTGAGAAGCAGGTTGCAGTATCGTGGCTCAAGGTCTGCGAGATGCTGCTGGATCGATGCCTGCGTCATGAGGGCGCTCAGCGTGTAAATGTTCGAATTGTCCCGCGCGAACCACCCGCCGGTGATGGTCGGGCTCTGGCACATGGGGAAAACATTGCCGGCCGGCGCGTAGACCGGCAGGCCTTTGGGCTCTTCAACGAACACCAGATCGACTTCCCACGGCGACATGAGGCAGTTCATGTCGACCATAAGACAGTTCGGCTGCAGCCTTTTCACGAGCTTCCGGATGGACGAATAGGGGGCGAAGCGGTGGCCCAGCGTCCAGTCCCATCCGTCAACCATGAACACACAGATTTCGCCGTAATTGCTCATGAGTTCGGTGATCTGCTTCGTAACAAAGGTGCTTTCCGCTGCGCTCCAAACTCTTCCCGTGATATCAGTGACGTTATATTCGGAACCCCACCCGCAGTGGTTGGCGTCCCACATCGAGTAGTAAATCCCGACTTTGAGGCCATAGACACGCATCGAATCCGCGTATTCTTTCAGCACGTCACGGCCCGCGATACCGCTCGTCGCAACCGACTTGAGAGGTCTTCCGTTCGGTGGCACTGCCGCTGTCGGCCAGATCGCAAACCCGTCGTGATGTTTTGACGTGATGATCGCATATTGCATTTTTGCGGCTTTAAAAATCTTGGCCCACTGTCCGCAGTTCAACTTCATGGGATGAAAAGCCAATGGCCCGGTTGAGCCGGCGTCAGGGATATTTTCACCCCAGCCTGGGACAAAGGTATTATAGCTGAAATGCATGAGCGCTCCGTAGCGCAATTCTATGTGCCTTCGCTGGGCCGAATCCAGAGGCACGGCCTGGGCGAAAACGGAACTGGTGACGAAAAGCGCAATGCCGATGATGAAAAAAACGTTACGCATACATTGTTCCTTTCCATCCGTTGCTTCAGCACCACAAAGGGTACGGAATTCAGCGACTGAAGCTGTTGATCTCTTCCTTATTGTAATATAACAAACTTTTCATAATAAAGGTGAAAAAATGATATATTTTAATACATAAGATATTTTAAGATATTTATTCAGATCGTATATTTTTTAGAGGTTTTCCGGAAAACAGCATTATATTATAAATGAATACCATGAAAAGAGAGGATGCCATGAAAAAACGGCAACGGATTTCCATTCTGATGACGGCGGTGGTAACGATGGTTTTAATCGGGTGCGGCAAAAAGGCGACCGAGCCTCCTGATACTACTCCGACACGGAACGTGATCATGCGGGATTCGGCTTTTACATCAATAGAAGCAACGACTGGAAATGGGATATACGATTTCAAATTTGTTCTTTCTTTGAACGACTTTATTACGGCATATATGTCGTTGAACACGACAGTCGGGAGAATTTATAAGGGTTCAATTGTAAGCGATTCGAACAACACCGCTATTCAGCTCAATTTTCCTGCTATGGAGGATAGTTTAACTCTGGCCACAGACTCCTGCAGGACGCTGGTACTTGAATTCTATCTCAGGGCTGATTCTCTCTGCCACACCAATTTCATCGCATTCTTGGGAAAAGAGGGTGGTTCAAACCGGAATTCCACTCGGTATGTGGGGATGGGGTTTGACGCTTCAGACTCGGTCAAATATGTTTACAGCGTGAACATGGTCGCCAATGAACAATCAAAGAACGTTGCTAAAATACAACTCAAACACTGGTATAAATGCAGCACAGAATTTACTTTTGCCGATACCACGGTCGCATATTATCTGGATGATGTATTGGTAGGACACATACCTTTTCAGTCCACCAAGATTGAGACAATCGCGTATGATATGTTCGTGGTCTATCGTAACGGAAGCGGCGCCAACGGGCCGGCGTCGTATTATCTGAACGATCTGACGATTTACAAAAAATAGCACTAAACAAGTGGGGGGGCGACAGTATGAACAGAATCGTTGCTGCACAGCAATTCAGGCGCGCTGTCAGGGGCATTTTGGCGGTTGCGACAGCATTGCCGTTTTCGGGTGTTTTTGCGCAGGTCGCTCCCACGGCGTACGGCAAGGTCCCCAATGCCCGCCAGATCGAGTGGTATCATCGGGAGATGCAGATGTTCGTCCATTTCGGCATGAACACCTTCACCAATCTTGAATGGGGAACAGGCACGGAAAATCCCAATACATTTGCTCCCACGGCCCTTAATTGCGGGCAGTGGTGCCGGACTGCTAAAAACGCCGGTTTTACAAGCATGATCCTTGTGGCGAAACACCATGACGGGTTCTGCATCTGGCCGAGCGCGCAGACTACGCATGACGTCGCCTCGAGTTCATGGAGGAGCGGGGCAGGCGACGTGGTCAAGGAGTTTACGGATTCCTGCGCAAAGTACGGACTCAAGGCCGGGATATACCTGTCATGCGGCGATTTCCATCATGACGGTACTGTGCCTAACTATGAGCAATTTTATCTTGACCAGACCAAGGAGCTGATTAAAAACTACGGCGTTATACGGGAGATGTGGTGGGACGGCGCGAACAACGCGATGAATGCAAGCTCGTTTTACCGTATCACCGATTCCATACACGCAATACAGCCTTTGTGCGCCATCTGGTCTGACGCGGCCGGAAAAAACCGGACCGCTGAGATGCGATGGAACGGCAACGAGTCCGCGCAGAACGGCGACCCGTGCTGGGCGACCATGGATTCGGCCTGGTCGAATGCGAATACTGGGGTTCTTAACGGGCCGTGCTATGTGCCTGCGGAAGGCGACATTTCGGCACGCGATGGCTGGTTTTGGCACTCCACCGGCACGTTGAAAACACTGGCAGCCCTGATCAACGCCTACTGCTATTCGGTGGGGCGCAACGGTGGCCTGCTCATGAATGTTCCGCCCGACACGCGCGGCAGGATGGTTTCCGGGGATTCCATACGGGTCGACAGTCTGGGCATGTGGGTCTACGGTACCTTTACTACCAACCTCGCGGCCGGCGCCACCGTGACCTCGCTGCACCCGCGTGGTACCGGGTACGAACCTGCCAATCTTGTTGACGGACTCGAAAGCACCTATTACGCCACGCCGGATGCGAACAGGACTGACACGGTCACGTTCAATCTCGGTTCCTCGAAAACATTTGATGTCATCATGGTGCAGGAGGTCATTCAGCTTGGCCACCGCACAACAGGCTGGGCTGTTCAGTCTTCGACCAACGGCACGACATGGACTGCGGTCACCGGGGCCACCGGCAAACTGAGTATCGGCTATAAATGGATCATCAGGATAACCACCGCGGTCACCGCTTCGTACGTTCGGCTCTGCATCACCGCGGGTAATGCGTGCCCGGCGCTCCATACGTTCGGCCTTTACCGGCAGGGATATGTGCACCAGCCGACGACCGCGCTTGCTCCGCCGTCATTGACGAGGCCGCCGCGCGGGCAGGGTTTCAGGGTGTACCTGGCCGGACAGCCGATCGTGCTGCCCGCATCTTTTGCCGGGAAGCCGGTGTCGGTCGCGCTGCTCGACCTTAAAGGCCGCGTGGTGCAGCAGATGACGGTAAAAGCAGGTGCAGGAGCTTCTCTGTCCGATGCTCTGGTTCTTGAAAATGGGGTATACATGGCCATGGTCAGGTGCGGCGCCGACGGAAAAACGTCGGTGCAGCCGTTTGTTGCTTTCAGGCGATAAAGTGTTCGCGTTTTGGGTGTACGGTCAGGAAAAGTTATTAACGCAATCGCAGAAGGGGGAAGGAATATATGGAAAAATCTGGAATGGTTAATCGGATTATTGCCCTCAGCATTGCCTTGGCAGCAGTACTGCCGCTGCCGGCCGTCAGTCAGGCGCCGGTACCCATCGGTCCTGTGCCTAATGCACGGCAGATCGAGTGGGCCCATCGTGAACGGATGGCATTTTTCCATTTCAATATAAACACCTTTACCAATGTGGAGTGGGGGACGGGAACTGAAAGCGAAGCGACGTTCAATCCCACTGCCCTCGATTGCGAACAATGGATACGTACCATTAAAAACGCCGGTATCACCATGGCAATGCTGACCGCAAAACACCATGACGGATATTGCATCTGGCAAACAGCGGTAACAACTCATTGCGTCAAGGGAAGTCCATGGAAGAGCGGCAAGGGTGACGTTGTCCAGGAGTTCGTTGCCGCGTGCCAGAAATACGGCGTTAAAGCCGGAATTTACCTTTCGCCGTGGGACATGAACCAGGATGTGGTCTACCATACTTATGGAACACCTGCCTATGTGACTGTCTACGCAAACCAGGCCACGGAAATCTGCAAGAATTATGGAAAGCTTTACGAGATCTGGTGGGATGGTGCGGGTTCAGGAACATCCATTTTCCGTCCTGATTACAAGCGTTGGAGCGATACCATAAGAAAATACCAGCCCGATGCCATAATTTTCGGGGACATGGGGGCGGCGGGCCTGACTGACGCACGGTGGGTGGGCAATGAATCCGGCTCGGCCGGTGATCCGTGCTGGTCAACTATTGACAGTGCTTCGCTTGCGTTAGAAACCGTCGCGATCATGAATAGCGGGAATATTAACGGGGCATGGTGGGTCCCCGCCGAGTCCGATGTGTCAATCAGGCCCGGGTGGTACTGGCACCCGTCCGAGGATGGGCAGGTGAAATCGGTCACGACGCTCTGGAACATGTATTTCACCACGACCGGGCGCAATACCGTCTGGCACCTTAATATTCCGCCGGATAACCGGGGGCTCATCAAGGCGACCGATTCCATCAGAATCGACAGCCTCGGGTGCTGGATCTACGGCACGTTCCGCACGAATCTGGCGCTTGGTGCAACGGTAACGTCGCTGCACCCGCGCGGCGCCGGATACGAACCGGCAAATCTTGTCGACACGCTCGAAAGCACCTATTATGCCACGCCGGACGCAAACAGGACCGATACGGTCACGTTCAACCTCGGTTCCTCGAAAACGTTTGATGTCATCATGGTGCAGGAGGTCATTCAGCTCGGCCACCGGACCACGGGCTGGTCGGTTGACTATTCGACCAACGGCACGACATGGACCGCGGTCACCGGGGCCGCCAATAAACAGTGCATCGGCTACAAATGGCTTGTCAGAATAGCCACCCCCGTTGCCGCCTCGTATGTCCGGCTGCGCATTACCGCCGGCAGGGCATGCCCGGCAATACATACGTTCGGTCTTTTCCGGCAGGCCTTTGTGCGGCCGCCGATTGTTGCCGTTGCACCGTCACCTGCGGCAAGGAACTCTGCAATGCGGATTATCGGACACGCCATCGCAGTGCCGGCAGGTTTTGCCGGTAAGCCGGTGACGGTTGATTTTTACGATCTCCGCGGCCGCATTGTAAAACGGATGCTGGCGGCAGCAGACAAACCCTTATCGTTTTCTGAGCGGGGATTATATCTTGTAAAATGCAGTGCAGGGGGTGACGCGGTGGTGCAGAAATATATTAATCTGCGCTGATAAGCGAAGGAACAATTCCTTTGGGGTTCGTGCCTGTTCATTTTTGACAGGCACTTTTTTTAACAATGCTGCGATAGTCGTGCACGGGGGAGAACTTCAATTATTTTTGATGCAATGTGCAAGGTACTATCGTATCTCTTCCTTTTATTAACCGTAATTATTCCCGCCGCTTCCGCCCAGGAGTGCCAGTTGACTCTTGCGCGGCTTAAATACGGCGGCGGGGGAGACTGGTATGCAAATCCTTCAGCGTATCCGAACCTCGTAAAAGCGGTGCGGCAACGCACAAAAATGCCTCTCTGCGATACCATGGCCACCGTGGAAATCATGGACGAGCGGCTTTTCCGCTATCCGTTTCTCTGCATGACCGGCCATGGTGACGTCCATTTCACACCAAGGGAGAGGATCAGGCTCCGCGCTTTTCTCATCGGCGGCGGCTTTGTATGGGCGGACGACAGTTACGGCATGGATCGGTCACTGCGGCAGGAGATCGCGGCGCTGTTTCCCGAAAACCCGCTGGTTCCCATCACTTCAGGACATCCGATGTATAGAAGTCAGTACCTGCTGCCGGGCCTCCCCAAGATCCATGAACATGATGGCAAGCCGGCGCAGGGCTGGGGCGTTTATTTTGAGGGACGGCTGGTGCTGTTCTATTCATTCAGCTCCGATATCACCGACGGTATGGAGGATCTTGACGTGCACCACGACGGCGAAAAGCTGCACGAGCTTGCTTTAGAGACGGGAATAAATCTGCTCAAGTGGTTTTTTGAGCAGTAAACTCCACCACCTCACCCCATTATGCCCCTCTCCCGGTGGGAGAGGGGCAGGGGGAAAGGTCATAGCGATTATGACAAAATATGTCCGATACTATAATTAAAATCACCCGTTTCGTCTCCGCCTACCGGCGAAAGGCGATTTTATGGCGCATTGCGGGCGCCGGGCTGATCGCCATAACGATCCTGTTCGCACTGCTGGTATTACTCCAGATGATTTTCGCGTTTTTCCCCTGGACCGTTCTGCCGCTTGTTTTTGATACGGCATGTATCATCACCGGTCTTTTTATTTCAGGCTATATAATTGCCGCGGCGACCTTCGGGGCGCCTGAATTCCTGTCGGTGGCGCGGGTGATCGAACG
>CAISVC010000231.1 GCA_903888815.1 uncultured Fibrobacterota bacterium | reverse complement strand
CTCTACAATCTGCCCGCATGTTCTCACAGTAACCATTGCGGAAGGGTATCCTGAATACACTCGTGGGTATAAACAGTAATCATCAGGGTTCGTCATGGCTATCAAGTAAGACTCAAAAAATAATGCCAATATTTCACCAATTTTCGTTGCGGTTGACCATAATGAAAAGGGGCACAGGAGGCAGATTGCCTCCCGAGCTCCCAAGACGTTTACTGTACTATCACATTTTCGACTGTTACCGACCCTCCGCCGAAGGTCATTATGCCATGAATGGTCGTAAAGCCGCTATTTGACCCATAATTACAATCAAATCCTCCCTGAAGATTGATACTATTTGACCCGGCATAGTTCGGCGACTCGGTGATATCCACCGCCTGCATCCGGATCGACTGCCCATCCGCATTCACACCGAAGAAAGCTTCGTGAATCGTATCGTAATAATAAGATGTCCCTGCGATCGATACAATCTCGTTACCGCATGACAATGGGCTAAATGTTGCTGTCGCCGTCTTAGGCACATTCATGCTGCTGATGCTGCAGGTTGCAGTAGCGGAGCCATTACCCGTCGTCGAATCACAGCTTCCGGACCAGGTTGCCGTCGATCCAGTATTTGCGTTTGCAGTCAGTGCTACCGATGCAAGCGTGGCAGAGCCGGTATTCGCCGCAGGATAGCTGTAAGAAATACCCCCTGGGTTGGACGAAACCGATCCGGACCCGGCACCCTGTGCATATGTCGTCAGCAAGTTCTGGACCGACGGGGTGAATGTAGCCGTGACGGTGCTGTTGGAAGAAACGGTCAGATTGCACTGGTTCCCGCTAACCGATGTGCATCCGCTCCAGCTGGATAAGGTTGATCCGGGTGCCGCAGCCGCTGTAATGACAGCACTCGTCCCGCCCAGCAAATTACCGCTGCATGAGGTGCCGCTGCTGCAACTAACCCCGGTCGTACTGCTCGAAAGGGTACCGCTTCCTGTGCCGCTCTCGTTGGCTGCAACTGAGTATACAGAATAACTCGATGTCCCTACATTCCCACAGATATTATGGCTATTGCAAGCATAGTACTTCAAGGTTGTATTGCCGGAACTCAGCGGAAGCACAAGGGGAGAAGAAGGCGAGGATTCAAAGAAAGAATGAACAGTCGGAGATGAGGTGGGATCACTCAGATCGTTTGTATATTTGATGCTGCCTGAAAATGTCCCGCTGGTTTCAGTTGCCGTCAGTGTTGCGAGCGGACCCGTTCCGGAGTTGCTCGCATTAGCCGCAACGACTGGCAGAGCGGTTCCTTTAACCTGATTTTCACTTACTGAATTGGCATGAGTTACATACGTTCTCGTCTGGAACCCCCAGCCCGGGGAAGATGCGCTTACAGCGACATAATCCCCCTCATCTACATTCAGGATATAAAACTTGCCGTCTGATGTCGTAGATGAGCCGCTGGTATATAAGATTGTGTATGGCACGGCCGCATCCGGATGCAGTTTGCTCGTAGCGGTCACTATCGCACCGGCAACACAGCCCGATGGATCGGTTGAATTGCACGTGCCGTCCCAATTGGACACTCGAGAGTGTATGAGACCTTTGGTTGGGTCCCACGTCGTCACCTTAGGTGTAAGATCCGATACCGCGAAAAAGGTATATGCCGAGCCGGTATTATCGTTTGTGCCGCTCATGAGAGATGTATACAAGTCAAGGCAGGCCGAGCCTGAACAGTCTGAAGCCGGATCTGAAAGGTGCAGGTAAAACGGGACGCCGGAAGGAATACCTGACAGGGTATAAGCGCCCGAACCGGAGACCGTGGATTTATCACTGTAACCGGGATTGCTGTTCAGTCCAACTGTCGAGACTGCCGCGCCGGTGATGCTGGTTCCGCTCTTGTTTGCGACGGAGCCCGACCAGTTGACGGTCGGCGTGAAGGAAGCCGAACTGCCCCCGACTGTGCTGCCGTTACTGACCGTGATCGGCCCTACCGGAGCGCCGGATGGGACCGCAGTCGCAATCGGACCGGATCCGGACTAGGCAGCCTGAACGCCGCCGAAAGAGACGACGGGACTGCCGCTGAATCCACTGCCGAATATAGTCACCGATGTCCCTGCAGAACCCGTCGCAGGGCTGAAACCATTCGAGGTGTTGATGTAAGGTCCGCTGCTCTGCGGCGTAAAGTTGGACTGATACTGGGCCTGGTTACCCAAGGCGTCCGCAACAACTATTGTCCAGTAATAGCGCGTGCCGGCAACAAGTGTTTGGGACGCTTTGCCGTCGCTGTTATATCCGACTGATAACTGGGTCGGCAGCAAATCATTGTTTGGTTCCCATATGGTGCTCCCGTTATTAATACTGACCCGAATTTGATATCCGTAATAACCTGAAGGCGCAGGGGTAGGTATGCTCCATGCGAACAAAGGCTGTGTGCTGTCCAGCCCTGTATTCCCTACGGGATATATCGGCATGGCAAAGCTATCGAGCACTGCTTTAACGGGAAGCGTAAAGTCTTCAGATGAGCTGTCTAAGTATACGACATGGATTGTATATGTATCGCCGACCTGTGGCCTTGCAGGCAGCTGGCCAAAAAAATACATTTCTCTCCAGGAACTGTTCCAGGCAAGGTCAAAAGGGACCGCAGATGAAATCTGCGCTCCACCTATGATGGAAGCATTTACAGGTAATTTTTTCCCGAATCCCACATCAAGCTGCATGCCATACCAGTCGTTGAAGCCCGGCATCCTGCCGTGGCGCGTTCCATAGGTAATCATTGCATTTGGGGTCGTGAGAGTGATGTCGGGGGCTATAAAAGAATGCGTCCCGTCCACCGTGATCACCGGTGCGTTCAGGTCGCTGTTCTGTACGT
>CAISVC010000230.1 GCA_903888815.1 uncultured Fibrobacterota bacterium | reverse complement strand
TTTCGTGCGCAATTGTCCGGATTTCATCATTATCAAGCAACGCCTTATATAATTCTCTCTGGAATTTTTCGTCCTCCTGTTCCCTTCCGGTTTTGCCCTGAGAGAAGAAGCTTTTTCCCGCTCCCCATGCGTCGGCCAGTTCTGTCCTCGAAGAAAAATATTCCAGAAAAAGCCGGGCAAGGCCGGAAGAAAGCTGAAGCATGCGTTCGGGAACAGGCTTTTCAGATTCGGCGCCGGGCGGGCCATACAGCCACGGATAGCGCTCTTTTGTACTACCCTGTAAAAGCCGTAAAATCGAGAGCTGTAAAAGCTCTACCGGAGTGATTTTTCTGCGTTCCGAATCGCCGGATTGTTCCTGATAAATGCTGATCTGCGCCTGAATAAACCTGTCGAGGAAACAATGCGTCCATACGGCATCCACCCCCTGCTTTCTCAGCATGCTCTCCCTGAGCCAGTGCGCCACCTGCATGGACGGCACAATGATCACCGGCGGCTCAAACGGGTCTTTCCAGCCGGCCGCCAGCCTTTTCGCGAACTGCCCGGCAAGCACATCGAGGCTGTTGGAAAAGAAGACAAAAAGGGGCATAGCATTGTTCATTATAGCTTGTGCTATAGGCATCCGTCAAACACCGCGTGATTTTTATGTGACCAAATTTGAAAAGAATATTGAATATCCAGACAAACAGGAGTATATTACTCATACCAGAACCATCTCTTAACTTAAACAAAATTCTGTCCACAACGCGTTGATTGCTGAAAAAGCGGATTAAAAATACAGGTGACGCTCACTTTAACTTTAAAAGGGGGAGCAGTCGTATGCTGAAACAAACACTTATAAAAAGCATGAGTCTGGCATTTTTCATGGCCTCGCTTGCCTTTGCGGCACGGGAGCTTGTCGGGCCGTATGTCGGCCACGCGGTTAATGGCAATACCGCACTTATTACTTGTCAAGGTACCCACAGGGTAAAACTGGTGTTCTGCAGGGAAGACATCGTCCGTGTCGAGTTCGACCCGAGAGGCGCATTTGCCCTTCCGACCTACAACACCACCGAAGGTTACAACGCCAACAAAGTAGACCTGGCGACCTTCATGACGCAAACCAACTTCCCGGCGGTCTCATTTACCGCTTCGGACCAGACTTCCTATGTCCTCTTTCAGACCGGCAGAATGTCGGTGCGGGTGCAGAAAAATCCGCTGCGCGTGCTGTTTTACAACGCCGCCAATACCACGCTCATCAACGGCGACGATGCCGCGACCGGCATGGAGTGTCAGACCGGCGGCAGCGGCCAGATGTGCGATCTCTATCTGCAGCGCAGCAAACAGAGCACCGAGCACTTCTTCGGTTTCGGCAACATGAATCGCATGGAGTGCCGTCCTTGCGACTATGCCGGCAACGACGAAGGCCAGAACCCGTCCGGCTGCCCTTATGCGAGCGGCGCCGACGGCGAGCACTATTCGACGCCTTTTTTCTACAGCACTCTGGGATACGGCATGTTCGTGATTTTCGACCGTCCTATGAACTCGGGATGGCAGATGGCGTGGCGCAATACCAACAGCCAGACCTACTGGGACATGGGAATGGCCAGTACAACGCGATACAGCGTTCGTTCCTGGCAGAAGTCCAGCACCAGCTATCTGCAATATCTTATTTATTATTTCATCACGGGTCCGGGCTGGCGCCAGGTGATCAACGGGTATGATTATATCACCGGTAAACCGATCCTTTTTGCAAAAAAATTCTACGGCGTCCACGCCAACAACTTTCCGGGCACCCCGAACGCGGTCGCCTGGGAATCGTTTGTCACCAGTTACCGCAACGGCCACTATCCGCTCGACGTCATGACGCTTGACAACGACTACTCCTGGGGCGTCGTGTCGAGCCCGGTTGTGGACAACCATACCTGGTTCCCTGCTGCGGGGACCAGCTACTGGTCGGGCGCGACAAACGCTAACGATGCTGCGCTGATAACATGGTTCCACAACAGGAACATCACCTGGGGTGGCAACCTGCACGACGAACTCTGCTACCCTGACCGGGCCGCGACCACTCAGAAATACGTCGACCACGGGTTTGACGTTTACTGGCGCGACATGACCGGCAACGCAGCAGTGCACCGCGAATCAAAGGTAAGCATGGAAAATTTCCTTCAAGCGCATAATAACGACAC
>CAISVC010000229.1 GCA_903888815.1 uncultured Fibrobacterota bacterium | reverse complement strand
GTGCTCAAAAAACTTTCGCCGGACATGCGCCCAACACATGAGATGAACCAGGGATTTTTTCTCGACGACCTGGTTATACCCGGCATACCCGTCGCTTAACAGATAGCGCCCTTTGTACTCTTTTAAAAAGTCAGTCGGGCCGTCCCGACCTCGCGAATCCTGAAACTCGAACACGACCAGTTTTCCGTCTCCGACGTACGGCCAGAGATACCCGAGCGCACATTTGTCTTTGACCGTATCGTCTAGCACGCTCACTCTGGTTTCGTCGGCCTGGACAAGGAACGAGTCGTCCAGCAACTGCCGGTGCATCTCACGATGGATCGCCTGGAGAAAGAACTCGACCTGCGCAAGCCAGCCGCACATGGTCGAGCGATTGATATGGATGTTGTATCGCTTGAACATCTGCTCAAGACGGTACAGCGGCAGGTGGTCGACGTGTTTGCTGACAATGATGTATGAGAGCAGTCCCGGCCCGGCAACTCCTTTATCGAGGGGTCGCGGCGGCAGGGCCGCGGTGGTGATTCCCGCATCGGGATTGCAGGAGCAGGCAAGGGCATACTTGGGCCGGATATACTGGTTTACGAAAAAGACAGCCGGCTTATATTCGAGCTCTTCGGTAATGTCCTCGCCGATCTTTTTCTTTTCGGCGCCGCAGCAGGAGCATATTTTTTCGGTTTCGGGAACATCGATGACATGCTTCTCACGGTGCAGATCATCGGGAATGGGCTTGCGACCATGACCTTTTTTCGGCGTGCGCCGTTCGTAGGTAATTGTCTCTTTCGACTCGGCAAAGCCGGGAATTTTGGCGCCGGCGGTTTCAAAGAGACCTTCCAGAGACATCTGTTCTTCGGGAACGGACGGCACAAACTTCTCGCGCTTCTGGGCGAAGATCATGCGCTTGAGTTGAGCAAGTTCGTGCTTGAGGCTTTGGATTTCATCATACAGTTTTACGAGAAGATCGTCTTTTTCGGCAGGATTGGAAGGAATTTCGAAGGGAATCGGCGCTGTTGTAACTGACATACTATAATATACTCATTGTCAATATGCTTGTCAAGAGAAAAATAACAAACCATGCATTTTTTTATGCCTGTTTCAGCGAAAACCGCTTACGCCGCCGTGCATACGACAGGTCGATGCCTTCCAGGATGAGCGTGAGTTCGGGAATCGAGATCGCCGCCGAAGTCCCGGAATCATCGCGCTGCGGGATTTTGAAGGTGCCGGCTTCAAGACGTTTGTAGTATAAGCAGTAGCCGCTGCGATCCCAGAAGAGGATTTTTACCCGATCGCGATCGCGGTTGAGAAAAACAAACAGGTGACCTGACAGCGGGTTCTGTCCGATCACCCCGCTTACCAGCGCAGCCAAGCGGTCGAAGCTCTTGCGCAGATCGGTCGGCTGCAGGCAGATGAATACCTGCACCGCTGACGGTAACGTGAACATGCGTGTCTAGCGGGGCCGCAAAGGGGCAAGCATACGGATGGTCTTGCGCAAAAACAGCATATCGCAGGACACCGGCAAAATGAGCCGGACGCCGTTCGGCAAGGTACAATCGAACTTTGGAGTCTCGAGTGCTTGCATCGGCAATTGCAGAAACGACACTGGAGAAACAGAATGGTCAGCAGAAACGGGCTTCGCGTTTTGCAGCCGCTTACGCCAATACCACCAGCTTGAGGAACTGATGTTTTCCCGCTTGCAGTAGGCTGCGATTGTCAGGCCGCTCGTGTGCTGAGTTAAAAAATGGCGCCGGATCTCTTCCAACTTTCGAAATCGCATAGGTATCCTCCTTTACGAAATAATAATATCGTAAATGAGAACTCGTTCCGAAAGATGTATTCACAAAACGGATACTAAGAAAACGCCAAGCTTGGCTTGACGTACCAACGGTTCGTTGTTTGGTGACGTGCCCAAAGGGCATGTGCCTAAGGCCAAGCGAGTTTACGAGCGCAGCATCCAAACCACTGTTGGTT
>CAISVC010000228.1 GCA_903888815.1 uncultured Fibrobacterota bacterium | reverse complement strand
TTACTGAAACGAATAATCAATTCGTCAAGCGACGCTGGAATATCCAGTTCGCGGATGAGTTCCATGGACGCGCATGCTGCGCTCGCGGCAAGCGGGTTTCCGGTAAAAGAGTGGCCGTGGTACAGTATCCGGCCGGAACCGAACCCGCCTTTGAATTCCGCAAAAATGTGTTCCTGCACGGCTGTAACCCCCATGGGCAGATACCCGCCGGTCAGGCCTTTGGCAAGGCAGATGATGTCAGGGACTTTTTCCGCATGTTCGCAGGCGAACAGTTTCCCGGTCCTGCCGAAGCCGGTGGCAACTTCGTCGGCGATCGTGATGATGTCATAGCGCTCACACAGGGAAAAAATCTTTTTCAGCACTTTGGCAGGGTAGACCCGCATGCCTGCAGCGCCCTGGACCATGGGCTCGAATATGCAGGCCGCGATCCTGTTGCCGCGTTCCTCAAAGATCGTTGCCAGCGAATCCATGCATTCGGCATTGCAGGTCAGCGGTTGTTTTCCCTTGGGGCAGCGGTAACAGTACGGTGAATCAACCGAATGGTGTTTTTTGAACCGTTCATGGAAAAGAGAATGATAGGCCGGGATGTTGGACACCGACATGGCGCCGAGCGTATCGCCGTGGTAGCCGCTGCCGAGCCCCACGAATTCGCATGCCCCGCTGCCACGGAGGGCGTGATACTGCAGGGCGATTTTGAGCGCGACCTCGACGGCGGTGGAGCCGTCGTCCGAGTAGAACATACGCGTCAGTTCTTTCGGCAGCAGGTCACCCAGGAGATGTGACAGCCGCAGCGCCGGCTCGTTTATAAAACCGGCCATGAGAACGTGTTCTATCTTGTCAATTTGCTCCTTCACCGCTGCCGTGATGTGCGGATGGCAATGGCCGAAAATGCTCACCCACCACGAACCAACGCCGTCGATAAGTTCGCGGCCGGCCTTGTCGTACACGTAAATCCCTGATCCCCGCTCGATCACGACCGGTGGGTAATCGATCGTGTCCCGGTAGTAGGTGAACGGCATCCAGAGCCGGTCAAAGGCGTTCGAAGAGGGCATCGCAGAACTCCCTGACGTTTGCGTCGCATCCGCTGTCATGGCCCACCTGCAGAAAGGCGGCATTCGGAACATGGCTGCGCAGGACACGGAAATTATCGTGATAGATAAAATTTTCTGCGACCTCGTGAACATTATTCACAACAATACCCGCCGGCTCTATTCCGCGTTTCGCAAGCGCTTCAAGGGTAAGCAGCGTATGGTTGAGCGTTCCGAGCCGCGGTGAAGTAACCAGCACGACCGGCAGCCGCAGGTGCAGCATGAGGTCGAGCATCGAGGTGGTTTCCGAAAGCGGGGTCAGCACGCCGCCCGCGCCTTCGACGATGGTGATCGATTTTTTATTAGACACGCGCGAAAATTTTTCCCGGATACATTCGAGCGAGATCGTGACGCCGGCGAGCGATGCGGCCAGATGGGGGGAGCAGGCCGGCTCGAACCGGTACGGCACGTGGTCGTCGATACCCGCGCTCATGTGGGCGCCGTTTCTCATTACAAAATCGAAATCAGGAGCGGCAAGGTTTCCGTGACTGTCTCGCGTGCAGCCGGTCTGGACCGGTTTCATGTAGGTTACGGTGCGACGGTCCGTAAACCCTTCGATGAGCAGGCGCGCCACATAGGTCTTGCCGATGCCGGTGTCGGTGCCGGTGACGAACAAGCCGTGACCCGTGCCGTTTTTCATGGACGAGGCCCTTTCCTGCACGCGCCGATGATGGTGCGATAGGTGAGCGGGATACCGTCACCGGTGCGGAACCTGCTTTCGTACACCCTGCAGAATTCCGACAGCTCCTTTCTGTTAAGAAGCTTTCCGGCAGTCGCGGTCCCTCCGATAGCGCTTATGCTTTTAAGGAGCAGGGCTGCGGCGGGCGCATAAACCGTCTTGTGCACCATGTCATAATCAATTGCCTCGAAGCCTGCTCCCTCAAGCATCCGGACGAACTCGCCCGCTTCAAAGCATAGCACCGGCGCAGGTATTCCGAACTGTTGCTGTACCGAAAACAGCTCGCGGAACGATCCCTGAACAAATACGGAAAATGCCAGAATGCCCGTACCGGGCTTGAGAATGGCCGCGATGTTCCGCATTGTGTCTGAGTCGTTGCCAAGCCACTGGAGCGTTGAGGCGGTTACAGCTCCATCGAAGACCTCTTTTTTGAACGGCAGACTCCTGATGTCGGCCTGAATGCTCGGAGACGGACCCGGATACTTTTTATTGTAAACGACAAGTGGGTCAAAGGAGATATCCAGCCCGGTGATGCGGTGCAAAATCCCGGCTTTCCGGCATTCGCCGGCAAATATTCCGGTGCCGCATCCAAGATCGACCCATTTGCCGCCGGGCAGGACGGATTTCGCGAGCCTGGCGACAAGCCGTCCGATCAGTTCTGACTGGATTATCGCCCGATCGCCGTATGTCCTTGCTTTAAGGCCGAACGCGCGGGCAATCCGCTGCCTGGGAGGAACCAGAATATCTGGTGAAGACATATGCATTTTGATAAAATACTACCTATTTGATTTCACAGGCTATATTGATGACAGGGGATTGCCATAATCGAATTGTATTATTTTAAATGCAGAGACAGGCTATAGCCTGTCTCTGCATCAAGGTAAGAAGGACATGAAAAGATTCAGCCAAAAAATACCGGCGATTATCCTTGCCGTCTGCTGGGGGATTTTTGCCGCTCCTGCAGGGCCGTCACCCCTGGCGGCCGCGGAAAGCCTGCTTGTCAGGCAGGATTATGATGCCGCGAGGGCGGCCGTCGCACAGCACCTGCAGTCGGCGCCGGATGATAGCTATGCGCTTTATTTACGCGTGGCAATCGAGCAGACCGAACTGCTGGATTACGAATCCTACAGCCTTCACCATGAGCGGTTTTTACAGGCAGCGGACAGCGTACGGAAGGTGCTTGAAGACCGTCTGCGGAAGCTTGCAGGACAGGATTCCACGCTGTGTCTTTTTTATATCGCGAATATTTACGGGGGAATAAGCGTCATAAAGGCAAAGACCGGCAGCTGGTTCTCCGCATTGAAGAGTGGCTTGACATCGGTAAACATGTTAAAAGAGGTGGCTCAACGCGATTCGACCATTTATGCCGCATCGCTGGGAATAGGCGTTTTTCATTACTATCTGAGCAAGAGCTTCAAATGGCTCCCGTTTATTGATGATGATAGCGAAGACAAAGGCATCCGGGAAATAGAAAAATCCACGAGTGCTCCATCTCCTTATGATTTTGCAGCAAAGAATTCGCTCTGCTGGATTCTTATTGATCGTCAACAATTCAGCAGGGCAGATACCATTGCCGGATCGGTCCTCCGGGAAGCGCCTGAAAATTCTATTTTTCTGCGCATACGCTGCCTGATCGCGCTCTGGAGCGGAAACTACAATCAGGCGGTTGCTCTGGGAGAAAAACTCGCACAGATAACGATTAAGCGCACTCCGATAAACTGGTCGAATCTGGTCCTTGCCTATTATGTCTTAAGCTGCGGCGATGAGGCATTAGGGAAGGGCAAGGAAGCGTGTGCCGCAGCGGACTATATTCTTGATAACCGCATCCCGCCGGAATTTAAAAAAATCCCGCCGATTAAAAAGAACCTGAAAAAGATAGCAGCGGTAAAAAAGAAGTGTTTATCGCTATGATACGAAGCATGTTGGTGAAATGAAAAATGGTATATTTAAACTGTCTAATCCGGACGTCTGCCTTATAACCGCGGAGCGTTGCGCGTGAAAGTTTTGCTTGTCAAGCCG
>CAISVC010000227.1 GCA_903888815.1 uncultured Fibrobacterota bacterium | reverse complement strand
TGGGGAAGGTTTCGATTGAACGCGGGATATTCTCTTCTATGCTGCTGCAGCAGGCAAGCATCTCTTTGGTCTGCGCCTGAATTATTGCAGCGAATTCTCTGTAACCATCATTATCAAGCCTGAGTTCGAATTCATCATATGCAGGAAAAAGATAGACTATTTTAGGGAAGATCCGGTCCCAGGGAACACCGAAATTATTTGAAGCGGCCGCCGCATATCCTTTCAGTTGCGCCCCGTGCTTTGCCTCGTCTCTTAAACCGGTTTTCCAATCCAGAATGTAAACATCGTCGCCGACCGGCATGAGGAAATCCATTTTGCAGTATGCTTTCAGCCCATCGAGACGTGTTTCCCCGAATCCCGCAGGCTCGATCATCCAGTTTTCCCTGCCGCGCAGTGCTTTCATGAAAATCCAGCTGTAGGAGGGAGAACCGATGAAGTTCTTCAGGCACGCGTCTATTTTCTCATATGCTTTCTCCGTAGCAAGCGCGTCCGTCTGCCGGTAATAGATTTCAATGAACGTCTTTTTTGAAAAACATTCCTCCGCTTTCTCCCTTGCATACTGAAAAAAACGCTGTTCATCGATATCACTGTCGTTTTTCTGCAGCCGCCTGAGAAACGCCTCGATCACATCATGAATGATGCTGCCGATCTCGAGGGGTAACGACGTCAGATCGCGGAGCAGCATCATTTTATAGTGCGGCACCCCGGGCGCATGTTTTGCATAGTACGTATAAAAATACTGGCGCTTGCATTTGTCAAAAACTTCATACCGCGATATCGACCAGCCGAGATGGGGGGTATAGGGATAGGTTTCATAACGAAGCGGCATGGGGCGTTCCCGGTTGAGCGAAAGGTGTTCCGGAAAAATACTAAAAGTGTAAGCGGGAATGCGGAAATGCGGAAAAGCGGCTACAGGCGGTCGATGAACGATTTGGCGTCGGCACAGAGTTCGAGTTCAATGCGCAGGTTGGTGCAGTCGTCCCCGGTGATATATTTCCGACCCGGCTGATCTAATGTCAATTTATGCGGCACAGCATCGCAGGCGGGGTTCTGCTCCGGATGCAGGGCATTTTTCTCCGGCCCCTGTACAGCCGCCTCTGCGGCGGCAATCTGTTCGATCAGCCTTGAAACGAGAATGGCGCGGGAGCTTCCCGTGATTTTTTTCACCCGCCGGGGATCAAGAAGAAATATTTTCCGTCTGAAATACATGATAGGCGACCGGCAGGAAGGGCAATTAAGAATAATGACGCTGACCGTGGTGGAGAGAAAAATCTGCGACACCTGTTCACAGTGGGGACACTTCATGGAGAGCGTCGTTACCATAATGTTCCTTCGGCCACAGGGCACGGCAAAATCCACATTGATCTTCCCTCTGCGGGTTGCGGCCTGATGTTTTTATTGTATAATTAAAATCGGGGGATGTCAAGAGATGACCGGCATAGAAGCTTCGCCTGCCAAGCTTAAGCTTGGCAGACTCAGGAAAATTCTGGCGAGAGCACTGAAACACTGCCGCCATAAACTGGAAAAGCAGCGGGCGGAGCTCACAGAGACGGAACGCGCGGAGTGGTACCGTCAGATCGCTGATTCGCTGCTTGCGCATCCATTATCGCGTGGTTCTTCAAAGGTGTCGATTCGTAATATTCATACTCAAAAGGAAGAACCCGTTTCACTTAATCCCAAATTTGATTTCCGGCAAAATGCCGAACTGCTATACAAGAAAGCGCGGAAAGGCGAACGGGGAAAGGAAATAAATATTCAAAAAATCTCGGCAACGGAAACGGAAATCAAAAAGCTCGAGCAGCTCATACAAGAAGCTGATACCGTTCTCCGCATTGGCAATGACGATATAAAGGCCCTTGATCTCTGCACCAGGATTGCATCGGTGCTCAAGTTGCCGCAGTCTGGCGGCCCCACGGGCGCCGCATCCGGGGCGGACAGAACGGAAAAGATTCCCTACCGTCACCTTACAATTGACGAATGGAACATCTATATCGGCAAAAACGATGCGCAGAACGATGAAATGACCACCCGCTTCGCAAAACCGCACGACCTCTGGCTCCATGTGGCCGGACATGCAGGATCGCATGTCCTGATCCGCAGGCCGGACCGCACCGCCGAGGTCCCGCAGGAAATTATTGCTAAGGCGGCTTCGCTCGCAGTCTGGTTCTCAAAGGCAAAGCACACCTCCTATGCGGAAGTGCATTACACCGAAGCTCGGTTCGTCCGCAAACGACGCCATGCGCCTGCCGGCGAGGTTATCGTCGAGCGGTGCAAATCGGTTCGCGTAGGCCCCCGCTCACCGCAGGAACTCTTTCCGTCGCTGTACGGTACACCGCATGATGGGTAAGAGAATAGCTTGACACCAGCAAAGGAAGGGAGTATTTTTCATACGCTTTTTAAATGATATGATCGCGGGGTGGAGCAGTCCGGTAGCTCGTTGGGCTCATAACCCAAAGGTCCTTGGTTCGAATCCAAGCCCCGCTACCAATAAACGGCGAAATTGAGCGAAAAACGCAACCTCAGTTTCGCCGATCCTATTTTTGAGGCATTTTGGAAACCTTTTGGAAACCTTTTTTATT
>CAISVC010000226.1 GCA_903888815.1 uncultured Fibrobacterota bacterium | reverse complement strand
GCTGTTTTTGTCGATGACGATGGTCAGGCCTACCTCTACTGGGACCAGTCTTCTCCGTGGGCCGCGAAACTTAAATCGACCATGCTCTCGATTGATTCATCCACGATTGTCAACGGCATTTTGCCTGGTAGCAATAGCGCACCTTTTTATTTTTGTGAAGCGAGTTCAATGCGTAAAAGAAATGGCATCTATTACTACGTTTATGCCGGCAGTCAGCGCCATGCAGGACACGACAACGTTCTTGCCTATGGAACAAGTACGAGTCCGCTCGGACCATTCACCTACCGTGGTATAATTATTGACAACTATGGATCAGACCCCGGCGTCAGCAATAACCACGGTTCAATCGCGCAGTTCCATGGGAAATGGTATGTCTTCTACCATCGTTCATCCCGTAATACCGTGCGCAACAGGCGCCTCTGTATCGAACCCATAACGTTCAATGCGGACGGGACCATACCCGAAGTGTCCATGACTTCGCAGGGAGTTTCTGGCCCTATCGACGCATGCTCTCGGATCGAGGCGGAAATTGCCTGCGGATTGTCCGGCACCGCATATATCGAAACATCGAGCGATACCGGGATCGGTATCGGCAATATTCAGGAACACATCGGCTTCATCCAGAACAACAACTATGCGATCTACCGGTATCTTGATTTTGGCACCGGCACCGATCGCTTTTCCGCCCGCATTGCCTGTCCCACTTCAAACAGCGGGATCGAAATACGGCTCGACAGCATCACCGGTACTCTTATCGGAACCTGTCCGGTGCAGAACACCGGTTCGTTTCAGACGTGGGGCCAGACGGTCTCTACCCCCATTACCGTTACCACCGGCATTCACGCGGTGTATCTGAAATTTACCGGTGGCAGCGGGTACCTTTTCAATCTCAACTGGTTTGCGTTCAGCAGAACGACCGCGGTGCAGCCAACCGCAAAAAACAGAACGATGTCACCCGCTGGTAATAAAATGGTTGAAATCTACGACCTTCGTGGAAAACTTATTTCCACTTATCGTTGCACGAATGAAAGAGCCGGAGCTGATCGATCAAACGGTCATCTATCCGAGGGGCTTTACATTCAGAGAATCACTCAGCAGGGGCAGCCGGCCGGCAAACAGGGAAAGACACAGGTTATCAAGGCGCAATAATCCTTTTTCCCAAATGATTTTTACACAATCCATCAGAATCTTCCCACGTTTTTTTCAGCCCGTATGGAAAAATACCATCCGTCATGCCGCCTTCCTAAAATAATGATGGTGTAAACCGGAAAGTACAGGCATCTTCAGGATCACGCCCTCCCCTTGCCGACAATATCCCTTAGGAATTCGCTGTTCGATCCCCTAAAGGGGAATACATAAGTTATAATAAGTTTGGTCATCATTTTGGTCACCATGCTTCATAGCGTTAATAGTGATAATGGCGTAATGGATAGCGATAATAGCAGTAATATCGCAAAATAGATGGGCTCATAACCCAAAGGTCCTTGGTTCGAATCCAAGCCCCGCTACCAATAAACGGCGAAATTGAGCGAAAAACGCAACCTCAGTTTCGCCGATCCTATTTTTGAGGCATTTTGGAAACCTTTTGGAAACCTTTTTTATT
>CAISVC010000225.1 GCA_903888815.1 uncultured Fibrobacterota bacterium | reverse complement strand
CACGCCGCCGCCGCCGGCCATGAGATTGCCCCAGAGCACATACTTCCGCACGCTGTCCTGAAATGCAGGATCGGTGTTCGCAGGCACGCCGGGCAATTGCAGCCCGCTGGTCATGATCCATGTCTGCTTGCTGTCTCTGGATCTTTTTACCCATTTTGCTGTTTCGCCGTGAACGTTGCTCATACCCGTTTCAAGAGAAACCATGTTGAGCACGGTATCGCCGAGAAAAGGCGTAAGCGCTGCATCTTCGGTCCCCTGAGGGCAGCTGAGAACCACGCTTCGTATGCCGGCATCGCCAAAGCCGTACCCGTCTTTCACGCGGAGATACTGTAACTGGTCTTTCCGTTCAGCATAGGACTGCGAATTCTCATCCCCCAGATGCCAGGCGATGCCGGGAAAGCAGCCGTAACGGGCAATAAGTTCGCGGTAATAGATTTTACGCGCAACCGCGGTATCAAGGAGCGAGAAGTTCTGCGGTATCTGGGTTTTAAAGGACAGGAAGATCCCTTTTTGCTGGGCATGGTTGAAAACCATCTGCCACTGATCGAGTTTGGAGCAATCGAAATGGAGGTGGTCTGTCGCATTTATAAAGGGATAAACGCTGTGGTCGGTGCCATTGATGTCCATGGTGGTAAAAGAGAGTGCATTTACCTGTCTGGACGATAGATAGTTGAGAGCGCCGATCATGCCTCTGCCGTTTTGTCCGCTGTTCCACGTAGAATTGACATCAGTCGAATCGCCCGCGTTCCAGTACGATGTATAGGTCGACCAGGTTTTAAGGAGCCCATCGCCGTTATCCGGGGTATTGTCGAAGTCGGCATATGCCAGGAAGTTGGACGGCGAAGCAGCGCCCAGCAGGATAAAAGGAAGTCTGGTTTGATTGGCTTGCAGAACCTGATGGATGGAAAGACTGGGTTGCCATCCTGCTTTTCCCTGACAACGGAAATCAGGAAAACTCACATCGGTTGCATCATCACCGAACAACCGCTGCCGGATATCCATTGTATCGCCATTAATGCTGTCAAGAGCGATGCCGGCGGCAGTATCGTCGCTGGCCGCGATATTCCGTCCATAACGGAACGAGACATGAGCATAATATTTTCCCGGCCACTGGGCAAAGAAATGCGCCCGCCATTTGTTCCCTGACGTTGCACCGGTTTGACCGGCATTGCCGTCTGCGGCAAAATAGCCGGGAACTGTATATACTTCACCGCCGGATTCCATCTGCCTGAATGTAACGACAAGGCGATAATCGGTAAACGGGTTGGTATCTACGGAAGTTTCGGAACACTGCGGTCCGTCCCAGGTGAAGGTCATGACATGCCATCGCTGCCAGAATTTATTGCCCGTTATCGCCGGCCTGAGCGTGGTAAAAGGCCACACCGAGGACCATGGCCCCGGTCCGCTTCCGTCGGACGCACTGACCCGCCAGTAATAGGTCGTAAAGTTGGTAAACCCTCTGATTGTTGCCGAGTTCGACGGAGTATCAACGACGGTATCCGCAAAAGTTGTGGAAAAGGTGTTGTCGGTTGATACCTGAATCCGATAGGTGCTTGCTCCTGTTACTATGCCCCAGTTAAAGACCTGCAGGATCATTTTAAATTGTCCGGCGCTGTCCGGATCAGAGAGCACCGGCGCTTCGGTTATCTGCGCCGTTGCAATATTGGCGCCGAACATGACCGCTGTCACAATGAAAATCGTTAAACGCACAAAAATTCTTCCCTTCAAGATACCTGTATTGCTGTCGCTGCGCATTCCCTCCTCCTTGAGATTGATGGATTTTACAGTAAATGTTTTTCTGATATCAGGCTGAAGTACATGATGTTACTGAGGAATCAAGTTCCACCCCTCCTCGTCAATAAATCAATATAACTATATTGTTTTAAAAAAGCAAAAAATCACTGACTGGCAGCCTCGCATTAATTGTTATTGGTAAAAGGCAGGCAATTCTGCCAATCAATGCCGCATCCAGCCTGACCCTGACTTGAGAAGAAAATGTTCGCATTACCGGCACAGGTCGAAAACACTGAAATCCTGCCGTCACCGTTGTTACTGACGCCGATACGCGTTGTGCCCGCAGTTACCGGACCCGCACCCAGCAAAGATATCATGCTTAATTGAGGCTGGTTGGCGGATTCCTGCCATCCATGAGTAAGATACCCGTTGCGGTCCTCTGTGAATAGCTCCAGACGCCCGTCAGGGTTTCTGCCGACGGAAAGCGTGGTATACGCGTGCGAATATTCACGATAGGTGTCCCATATGGTGCTTCCAGCCGTATGCTGTTTTTTATGGGTTAAAATAGTACTCCCATTTTCGGCGAAGAAAACCTCCAGTGAATTGTCTAAATTGACGCCGACTGCAATATCGCAGCTTGCGGCATGGCCGAAGCTGGTAAACGGCGTCGTCCAACCCCTGCCGGCAGACATTCTTGCCCAGTATATCTGCGATTGACTGCCGCCGGTTACAAAGACGTCAACCGATCCGTCGCCCGGATTGTATCCGGCAGCGATTATGGCATCGGGTGAACTGCCGATGACCGGTGAATTTGTTGCCATAACCGGT
>CAISVC010000224.1 GCA_903888815.1 uncultured Fibrobacterota bacterium | reverse complement strand
TCAACGAGCTGCTTAATCTTAAAATCATCCACGTCCATGCCGATGACGCCTTTCATCCCATCATGCACGAGCTGTTCAGGGAATTTTCCCGGAGAGAGGCGGCGCTTCTGGAAACCATTCTCCACACGGGAAAAACCCATCGGGAGTTCACCATTGACTCTGCGGAAAAAACCGCGTCGCTTCTCCAGCACGTATTGCAGGGACTGCGGATCCGTTTTTTAAAGAAGTTCGAGCACGGCGGGTTCGATGAGACCGAAATAAAAAAGTTTGCACAGGAGATCCGGCTTTTTTCAGTCTATATCATTAAAGGAATTTCACCTTAAGACGACGGAGCATGCGGCCATGAACACAGCAAAACCTGAAACGCCGAAACCCCTTTTTCAACAGCCGCCTTACGGCGGAAACGGGGACCAGTCAATCGACGACGTACCCATGTTCAGGCGCAAGCGCGTTGTTCTCCCTCTGGGTGTCCTGTTTCTTGCCGTCATTGGCGGTGGGTGGTACTGGTATGTAGAGCACTTCCTGTCCGTGGCCACGGACGACGCGTATATCGACGCGAACCGCGTGACGATCAGCGCAAAACTTCTGGGCAGGATCGTTGCGCTCAAAGCCGACGAGGGCGACACGGTGCAGCAGGGCGATACGCTGGTGCGGCTCGACGACGTTGACCTCCGGGCCCAGCTTGCCAGGGCCGAGGCCTCAATACGCTACCTGACGCGCAGCGCGGAAATAGCATCGGTAAACCTTGCAAAGGCGCAGGACGATTTCGACCGCATCGACAAGCAGTTCAAGGGCCAGATCGTTTCGCAGGAGCAGTACAACCACGCGGAAAGTGCCCGCAGGCTCGCGGAGGCGCAGAGCGACATGGCCGCCTCGCAGATCGCCACAGCGCAGGCCGATCGTGCCATAGTAAAGGCCCAGCTCGCCAACACCGTCATCGTTGCCCCGTTCGGCGGTGTGATCGCGAGGCGTTGGACGCTCGCCGGCGATGTGGTTTCGCCCGGGCAGGCGATTTTCTCGATGTTCGACCACCGGCATATCTGGGTCACCGCGAACTTCGAGGAGACCAAACTCCGCTCCATCAGGCCGGGGCTGCCGGCGCAGATCACGGTCGACGCCTTTCCCGGCACCGTCCTCCACGGGAAAGTGCTGAGCATCGGGCAGTCGACCGCGTCGCAGTTTTCGCTTATCCCGGCCGGTAACGTTTCGGGCAACTTCACGAAAATCACCCAGCGGGTGCCGGTGAAAATTTCCGTCCATGCGCCGGCGCACGGCATTTCGCTTTTACCCGGCCTTTCGGTGTACGCCAGAATTTTTCCGAGGTAAGCCATGCGCCGCTATTTTGTAAAGTCGGTCCCTTCCCTCCACCACGAACACCATTGGTATAAATGGTGGGTTCTGGTCAATATCATGATCGGCACGTTTATGATCGTGCTCAACGCCACCGTAGTCAACACGGCGCTGCCGAAAGTAATGGCGTCCTTCGGCATCTCGATCGACGAGGCGCAATGGATCGTTACGGCATACATGCTGGCATTTGCGGTCATGCTGCCGACTTCCGGCTGGCTCGCCGACCATTTCGGATACAAGCGCACCTATGCGGCCGGACTGGCCGTGTTTACGCTGTTTTCTTTTTTATGCGGAATATCATGGGATGAAAGGTCCCTCATCGTTATGCGCATCGGCCAGGGTCTTGGCGGAGGACTGCTTCAGCCGATCGGCATGGCGATTGTCATGCGCGAATTCCCTCCGGAGCAGCGCGGGCTTGCCATGGGGTTCTGGTCGATTGCATCCGCGGCTTCGGTGTCTCTGGGGCCGCTGCTTGGCGGCATTCTGTCCGACAATTTCGACTGGCACCTGATTTTCACCATCAATGTCCCTGTCGGTGTCATGTGTTTTCTCGCTACCTGGGTGATTCAGCGCGAATACAAGAGGCAGCAGGAGCATTCGTTCGATATGACAGGCTTCATATCCATGTCGACGTTCCTGACTTTTCTGCTCATCGCCCTGTCCAGCGGTAATGCCCGGTGGAACACGGGCGGCTGGACATCGGATTTCATGATGATCTGCTATATGCTTTCGGCCGTCGGTTTAGTGGTGTTTTTAGTCACCGAACTGAACGTAAAGTATCCTCTTGTCAAGCTTCGACTTCTGGGCACCTATAATTTCGGTCTGACGAATTGTGTGATGTTCATATTCGGCGTCGGCATGTTCGGGAGTGTTTTCCTTTTGCCGCTCTATCTGCAGAATACCCTGGGCTATACCGCTTTGCAATCGGGAATGGTGTTACTGCCGGTCGGAATCCTGCAGGCCATCTGTGGAGCATTTGCGGGATACCTTTCCGACAAGGTAAATCCCAAAATCCCTATCGTCATTGGTATTATACTGTTCGCCTACAGTTTTTTTCTTAATGCGCAGCTTTCCGCTTTTTCCGAGCATGCGCAGATCATGCTCCCGATGTATCTCCGCGGCATCGCCATGGGTGTTCTCTTTTCCCCGCTCACTATCCTTGTTTTGGCGGAAATTTCCCGGAAGGACATGGCGCAGGCCTCGGGACTGACCAATGTTATCAGGCAGGTTGGCGGCAGTTTCGGGGTGGCGATTTTGCAGGCATTACTGACGCAGCGTATCGCCTTTCACACGGCAACCGCCGGCAGCACAATCAATCGTTCGTCTCCCGTTTTCAAGAAATGCCTTGATCTGCTGCAAACACATGCCGTCCACGACGCCGGTTCAACCATTCAAAATGCCGTTGCCCAGAGCTCAATGATCTTTTCATCGTATTTCGGCCAGCAGATTTTTGTCTGGGGAATCGACGACGCATTTTATTACTCCAGCATCTGCACGGCCTTCTGTATTCTTCCGGTTCTCATTTTAAAGAATAAAAAAGGACATCGCAATGCTTTGTAGATTATCTCCCGATCGAGCGCAACGTTTTTACGCAGGTTTGTTGAGTGCCTGCATGTGGCTTATCACGACCGACGCCATTGCACTGCAGCAGGATTCCCTGACCGTCGATAACGCGGTGGAAATCGTACTGCAGCGTAATCCGTCGGTTGCTCAGGCAACGGAAGCGCTTGAGGCCGCACGGGCGCTTACACAGGGTTTGAAAAGCGCGAATTATCCCTCAGTCAAGGCATCCCTGTCCGACGCTTACATCGGTCCGGAATACCCGTTTAATCTGGGTGGCGGCCATAAATTTGCAATGTATCCGGACAATAATTTTGACGCACATATCGGCGCTGATTATTCCATCTATGATTTCGGGAAACGTTCGGTGATGATAAAAAACGGCATAGTGGGCGAAGCCATCAGCGCGGATAACCTGCAGAATATAACGGCCGGCCTTTCATTTCAGATCGTGCAGATA
>CAISVC010000223.1 GCA_903888815.1 uncultured Fibrobacterota bacterium | reverse complement strand
CGGATTATGTTATCCGTAAGTTGAACGCACAGTATCGGAAAATCGACCGATCCACTGATGTGCTCTCGTTCACGATAGGTGATCCGGATTTTTTAGGGGAAATTTATATTTCTTTGCAGAGAGCCCTGGTGCAGGCGCGCCGATACCATGCAACCCTTGCAGAAGAAATCATACGGCTGTTTATTCATGGCTTTTTCCATTTGCAGGGATACGATCATGAAACCGGACGCGGCCGCCTTAAAATGGAGCGGAAAGAGGAAAGATATTTCCGGCTCGCCGGAATACGGCAAAAGTGATTAAAGACTTGCACTGCAATCTTCCCAACGCTATATTAATTACATTTCAGTAATGGGATTCTTTTTTTGCAACCCCGTTTTTCATCCTTATCAAAGGAATACAGTTACATGGAACCGTCAACATACGCAGGCAGAAAAGTCCAGAAACATATCCTGAGATCGCTGCTCGCCGCGGCGCTTGGAAGAAGCACGCCGCAGCACCGGGAAATCGTTGTCCCGCGGCTGTTCCTTTTCTATGGAGAAAACGGCGTCGGGAAGTCTTCCCTTATCGATCTCTGTATGCAAAGCATCGGGGAAATTGCCGCAGAGACGCGGAAACCGGCGGTTTCAATTCTGCTCGACCTTGATGCATGGCGTTTCCGTAACGGCGCAGTACCGAAAACAGTAAGAGGGATGCTCGACGCTTTGTATGCGGCTATTGCCGGGACAAATGAAAAATTTCCCGCCATGCTTTCACCTTTTGAGCAGGCTGTAAAAAAAATAAGTGAGGTCGAAAACGCACGGAACTTCTATACACGCATCGAGTGGCCGAGAGAAATATTCCCGGCCGCGAAGGGAACGGAGCAATCCGATTCCTCTGCCGCGGCAGAAGAGAATTCTGCGGCAGGCAGCGACAGCTCAGACCCTGATAAAGCGCGTTTCCAATCATGGCTCGAGCAAAAAATCGACCCTGCCGATCTTTCATTGTGCAGCAATCCGGCCGAATCCCTTACCGCGGCACTTGCCCAATGTCTGGCGAATATTTCGCTTGAGTTTCCGTTTGCCCTCTGCATAGACAGCTTCGAACTGGCCGCGACGCCGGAAATCGAGCTTTGGCTCAGAGACATGTTTCTTCCGCTGATTATAAATAAAAAAAGCAATAGTGCGGTTATCCTTTCAGGTTCAAGCGCATTTATCCGCCCGTTGAGGAATTGCTTTCCGGAAGAGCTGCTCTATCCCCTTTCGCTGGCTGAATTCCCTCTTTCGTCCCTCGATGTCAAAGAGCTTGCCGGTAAAAAGGTCGTGGAACTTGATGCGGATCAGGTTGAACAGATAGAACGCGCAACGGCTGGTGTACCGCTGGTGGTTCAGGCTGTTCTTGATTATCTCAAACTGGATATTCCTTTGAATAAAGTGCTGCCGGGGAAAGCGGCTAAAACTCCTGAAATTGCGCGGCTTGTACAGGAGGCCGTAGATAAATTCATTCTCTGCACTGACGAAACAATAAAGATGCGCATTTTCTCCCTCGCCATGCTGTATCGTCTCGACGAAAACATACTGGCTGAGCTATGGGGAATTGCGGCAGGGGAAGTCATGCCGGCAATTACCGCCATCGCAATCAGCTATCCTTCTTTTATACAGGGAGACCGGCTTCTGGGAACGGTGCGTGATCTGATCCGCGGCTATATAATCACCGATGAAGCTACGCGGACGACCGGCTCTGCCCCGTCGGATTTTTTTAAAAACTTTGCTTCCGTTCATTTTTCGTTCTATAAAGACTACCTCACGCAGATACAGGCTCAGATTCCGGATGCCGCTCAGCGTTATGCCGACCCGAGTTACCAGATTACGCTTTATGGATTTTTAAGCTCGCTCGTGCTCTCATCCCAGGAAGAAGCAATGCGGCTGCTTCCCGGTTTTTTTGTGGAAACGCTCCATTACAACCCGGATTTCGCGCCGACGCTGCTCGGTTTCGCTGATGAATTTCGACCTCTCCTCACACAGGAATTCTCCGCCATGGTCGAGCTGCTGCGGTCAGGTCTGACTGCCGCTTCAATCATAAAGTCGCCGCTTATCCCCGGTGAACGCGGAGATATGAAACTCCTTGACTTCATGAGCAAGTATATGGCCGGGATGACCGATACCCAAAAGGGATTTCTGCACCGCATGAAGGGGGAACTCGCATGTCATGGGGGAAATTTCAATAAGGCGATGGAAGAATTCAACCACAGCGCTGATTTTTTCAAATCGACCGGGGCTGAAAAAGGTTTGCTTTTCGAAAATTTCCTGTGTGCGGGCTACGCCTTCCTGAACTCCGGAAAAAAGAAAAAAGCGGTCGATGCCTTTGGAAAAGCCGTGGCAATCAATCCCGATGACTTTCATGCATGGTTCGAAATGGCGCGTGCCCAGCAGTCCCTCGGTGACCATAAGGCCGCAATCGGCTCCTACAGCGAGGCGGTCAGAATCACAGCGGATGCTGCGGAAGCGTGGTTCGAACTGGGCAATGAATATGCGGCCATCGTCGAGCACGGGCACGCTATCGAAGCATATACCCATTCCACGGAACTTGAAGCTGACCGGCCGATACGGTGGTTCAATCTTGGAATATCGCTTGAAGCGATTTCCCGTTTTCCGGAAGCGCAGAAAGCGCTCCAGAAAGTGGTCACCATGGTCCCCGATCACTGGGAAGCGCGCTTTGCTCTCGGCCGTTCTTTAGCGGCACAGGCGATAACCGCCGAGGCAATCGAGTGTTTCAATCAAGTCGTTGCCATTAAACCGGACTGTACTGATGCCTGGAAAGCACTCGGTAAAGAGCTTCTGGCTACCGAGTCCTTTGAAAAAGCCGCTGCTGCCCTGGAAAAAGCGGCTGAACGCGATGACGCTGATCCTGAGCTCTGGTATACAATCGGGAAAGCATGGCTTGGCGCGGGGAACTACGAAAGTTCTATCCGTGCTTGTCAAAAAGCAGTCGGTCTCAAAAAGGACTATTTTGATGCGTGGGTCGCCTTGGGACAGGGATTTACCGCGGCCAACGATTTCAAAGAAGCATGCACCGCATTTACGACTGCCGCCGGAATCAGTCCGAAGGACCGGGAAATATGGGCAAGCGTCGGTAACAGCCTCTATGCGCAGGGAAAACATCAGCAGTCGATCGAGGCATACCTCAAAGCGGCAGAACTCCGCGCTGATGCCGATGACATCTGGCACAGCATCGGGCTGGCCTATCAGGTTCAGCGTAAGTTTACCGAAGCAATCGAATCTTTTCAAAAGGCGATTGCCATCAACCCGGATGCTGCAGAAGTATGGTACCAGCAGGGATGTTCGTACGCTGAGCTTGAGCAGCATGCCGATGCGGCCGAATGTTTTACCAGGACGGTTGAGCTTACGCCCGATGCGCACGATGCGTGGTTCCGTAAAGGACTTTCGCTTGCAAAAGCGGGAAATCATGTTGACGCCATCCCGGCTTTTATAAAAGCCACCGAGCTCTATGCCTCAGATGCCGACATCTGGTATCAGATGGGACTTTCGTATGTTGCAACCGGCAATGCGGCAGACGCGGTGCAAGTTTTCGTGCAATCGGTTGAACTCGACAGTAACCGGCCCGAGGTGCACTACCAGCTCGGGCTCGCCCGGGAATCGCTCGGTAATTATGAGGAAGCAATCACCGCGTATCAGAAGGCTGCCGAATTATCGCCGGAAAACTGCGATTCGTGGCTGCATCTCGGCCTTTGCTGTAATTTTCTTTCACGTTATGCAGAGGGAGCGGAGGCACTGCGTAAGGTACTTGAAATTGACCCGGATAATAAGGAGGTGTTCCTTCCTATGGCGCTCGCCGCTCATGCCGTCGGCGAATACGCTGAAGCGGTAAGCTACTATCGCAAAGTAATTGAGCACAAGCCCGACTCCCACGAGGCGCTTTACAATTGTGCACTTGCCCTTCACGCGATGAACAATCATCAGGAAGCGCTGAAAATGTACCGGAAGGTAGTGCAGAAATGGCCGTCAAAAGACCAGGCGTGGTACAACATGGGGCTTGCCTACCATGCCATAGGCGACTTCAAACAGGCGGCAACCGCCTATCGCGAAGCATCACGGCTCAATCCGGAATCAGCGGAAATCTGGTATCAGCTGGGCATGGTATTTTACGTCACGGAGCAGTACGGTGAAGCGATTCTGGCTTTCCGGAAGGTCACGACCCGCAGGCCCGATATGTATGAAGCATGGTACAATCTTGGAAATTCGTACCTCATCTGGCGCGAATTCAATGACGCTATAGCAGCG
>CAISVC010000222.1 GCA_903888815.1 uncultured Fibrobacterota bacterium | reverse complement strand
GTCGCGCAGCTTCCCGCCGAGCGACAGTTTCCCCCATTTCTGGCTGGCGGCGGACTGAACATTTGCAGTACCGTCAAGGCCGATGATTTCAAAGGCGGGCTGGCCTGCCCGGAGAGCGGTAGTAAGCGCCAGGATTACGAAAATACCGCAGACGGATATTTTTTTCATTACAATCACCATGAATGATAAACGTTACAAAAAAACCAACAAGGTATAGTATCGATAGTATCAAAATAATACCGTTTTTCATTGCCGGCGTAAAGAGTTTTAAAATTTAATAGTACAAAGAGCTGTCGTTCCAGTAAACGCCGGAAAGCACCGGTGCACCATGAGCTCCAGACTGCGCGGCCAGTCGGGCTTTACGGACCGGCGGGTCCGAATTTTTCCATTGTCTGATACAAGGCGGAGGAAGATAGTATGTGCAGGCGTTGCGCCTGAAAACGCGGCGGTCAGCGATGTAATGCCGTTTTCGCTGATCACGAGCGTGTCGCAGCGCCAGAAGGCGTTTATCGAGGCGTTATCCGAGACGAATGTCCAGTCGAGAAGATTATCGGGGAGGTTGGGATATCCGGGGATAAAGACCCATGAAATGCCCGTGCTTGCCGGCCGCGACCAGGTGCGAATGATCGCAGCAAGGGCGCCCATCTCCTTTCCGCGGTAGTCGAAGCCGTGTTTTTCGTCCGGATATATTCTGAACGTTATCCTGACCCCCTGCTCCTGCAGCAGCCGGATAAACTCTTTGACGTTTTCGACGGGATAAATATGGTCGAGTCCGGCATTGACATTATAGATTGGCCGCTGCATGAGGTTGCGGGGTGCGAGCCGCATGCCGAGCGTGGGCAGCATTCCGCCGAAGCCCGATACTGCGATGAAACCGGCGAAGGGCGCGCAGATGGTATTGGCCGCCGCGTAGCAGCCCGTGGCGCCGTCTGAAACCCCTGCCAGAAATACCTTATCCGGATTGACCGGAAAGCGCAGGGCCATGAAGCGCAGGCATTGCAGAATGCGCGACAGTCCGGCAGGACTCCACCACGGGGTATACCGGTTTGCCGAAGGGCTTGCGAGAAACAGTTTGAATGTATCGGCCAGCGGTTTGAGCATAAAGAATGCCGAGTCGCCTTTGTCATTGCGCTCAGTGCCGGTAATGCCGCCGTGAAGGTATATGATAAGCGGATAGACGGTATCGCCGGCAATGGAGGGCGGGGTCATATAGCCCACGCAGTAGGGCATGCCGGCGCTGTCGGTAAGCCATTCTGCCGCTGTTCCCGGTATCGCCCGGCTTCGGGCAGCACGAAATGCGTCGGAGAGCAGACCGGTGTCAGTGGGCCGGGATGCAATCGAAGTAAAGGCGGCAGGAGAGGGGTTGATAAAGTAGTAGCTGACTTCAGCCGGTGAACAGGGCTGGACCGCCTTTTTAAAACATCCGGTCAGGAGGCCGTGGAGAAAAAGCAGCGAGACTGCGGATACGAGGAAGATTTTTAAATAACGCATTATTGCTTCGAAAGAACACTCTTTTCGAACTGGGCGCGTGTGCCGTAAACCGGTACCGCCATGCTGAACCCGACAATGGAAAACATCTCCTTGATCTCTTTACTCGGGCCGATGACTGCCACCTGTCCGTTTTTCTGCTGAAGGCGTTTCTTGAAATTCAGGACAACGGTCAGCGCGCTGGAGTCCAGATGGGTGACCCCGTTCAGGTCCATGGCGACTTTCGGGTTCTGGCCGGTTTCAATCTCGTCGAATTTTTTCCTCACCAGTGAGATTGATTTGACAACAAATTTACCGGCAAGGATCATGATATGCCATCCCTGCCAATTCTCGACGGCAATCGATAATTCGTGCGTTGTTTCCATTTTTCGTTTCCGATCTTTTCCAGCTATTGTTTTCATAACTATTAAAAAGTATATAAATGTATCTTTGCAGGCAAGAGCATTCTTGCTTATCGTACCGGATGATCGGGTGGTACCACGGTGCAGGTTTTACCCGGTGTCATGACAAGGGCGCTCCGCGTTTCTTCCCGGTCAGCGGCCCTCCGCCGTGCAGAGGGTTTTTGTGCGTCTAAAAGCAGCGTGGTATCGAAGCCTGGCGCAACGATCCTGACCCCGATACCTGAGGCGTGACTGATAATGGCGCAGGTGCAGCGATAGCAGGGAGTGAATAATGACAAGAGAGAATCTGGCGGCATCGCGTTTTCTTCGGTTATAAAAGATTGCATGCCAAAGGTTTTCCGGTTTTGACCGATAACAGGGAAGGTGAGGAAGCGCGCGGCGGCGAGCTCCGGAAGCGACGCAGCCGTATCGGCGCCGGAGTGTTCCGGAACAAGCAGCACATCGAATCGGTTGTTGCCGGCATGCCGCGCCCACGGGACAGCATATTGCCCGATAAGCCACGGCAGCGAGCGAGAGGGGTTTGTGGTGACAAGCCAGACGCTGTTGCGATTGTGGGGCCATTTGATGCCCACGAGAGCGGTTTTAGGGATTGCAAAACGAACAGCCTCCAGTTGTCGCGATAAGTGATGGATGAGAACATCGGCGGGCGCAAAGAATGCGGTGGCAATGACACTCACGAGGAGATATGATTTCAAGCGTTCGCGACGCACCGCCGTGAGGCCGACGAGAAAAAGCGCGAAAAGCAGGATAATTTCAGGTGCGGGGACAGGATACGCTACCCGGCTCCATGAAAAAAGGCTTGACAGTTTTCCCATCCCGACTACGATATCGAGGAAACGTTCAGAAACCCACAGCGGGACAGCCGCCAGAAACGGCAGCACCATCTGGAAAAAAAGACCGGCAAAAAAAGCCCACATGCTGACGGTCATGGCGGCCACGGCAACAAGGTTGGCAATAAGGCCGAAGTAGGAGACGGTGCCGAAATGGTAAAGAAGAATCGGCGCAGTGGTCAGGAAACTTGCGAGTGAAATATAGAATGACGAAAACAGAAACAAGACGATTGGCCGGAGGAAACGATTGCCGGGCCTGGGCGTACATTGGTAAAGAACCGGGAAGAGCGTAAGAATACCGGCCGTGGCGGCAAACGAGAGCTGATACCCGGGTTCAAAGAGGCTTTCGGGCGATACGATGAACCAGAATGTTCCGGCAAGCCCCAGCGTGTGCAGGGCATAATTCTTTTTTTCAAAAAGGGTCGCGGCAATAACGCAGGTGGTCATGATCGTCGCCCTGAAGAGCGACGGAATAAAACCGACGAATGGCAAATAGGCCCAGAGCGCTCCTATGCAGATCAGATGAGTGGCGGTTCTGCCGAGGGGAAAAAGCCGGAGGAAAAAATAAAGTGCGGCGGCAAGCATGGCGGTATTGAGTCCGGAAATGGCGATCAGATGGTAGATGCCGGATTTACGGAAGATATCCTTGATATAAGGGGAAAGGAACTCGGTGTCGCCCAGAAACGAAGCCTGTAAGAGCGCACGGTTGTCGAAGTCCGCGATTTTTCGCAACGCGGCAATCGTAACATCGCGGAAAGCGGCGGAGAGCTGTTCCAAGAGCGACAGGTGAGCGGCAACGACCTTGCACGAGGCGGCGGTGAATGTCCCCCATACCCCTTGTGCCATCATGGCCGTGAATTCGTCATACTCAAAGGGGTTTCTCCGCGGCCGGGGAGGATTGAAAACGCCGTGTACCGCTACCCTCCCGTACTGAGGCGGTTCAAAAGGGCAGACGCAGTTGATTGTTTTTCCCCGGATCAGCTTCGAAGGAATGTCGTCTGCCGAGTCGATTTTCAGAAGGAAGTGAAAGTTTTCGTAGTGGGGGAGCGGTGCTGATGCCACTTTTCCCGTCAGGGATACCGGCTGCGGAGGATTCATGTTTTCGCGGAGAAAAACGAAGACATCGGTCTGGTGCGCCCGGTGGAGAACGCACAGGAAAACAGCGAAAAAAAAGAAGGCGGAAAAACGGATAATCGGCGGCCTCAGGACGATCCCGGCAGCCAGAAGAAGCGCTATTGCCGGAAATATAAGCCAGGGGGCTGCCATGGCATGGTGGCTGAGTCCGGTACACGTCCGAAAGGGAATTTGAAAGGCCAGCATTGTTCCGGCAGCCACGGCGGCCCAGCTTACGAGGCCGGGCATGCGGGACCAGTGGAACATGGCGGGAAAGTTGCGTTCGAGAAACGTAGCAGCACGCATGATATTTATTTTCAACGCAGTACCATAATGACTTGAAAAACTATATAATGGAAACTATGGGAAGCGGTGCAAGGAGCGATGAAGCGGCCAGAATCCTGGTTGTCGACGATGAAACCGAAATGCGGCAGATGATTGCCGACTATCTGCGCGACGTGGAACATTATGCGGTTGCGAATGCGGCCAATGGGTTCGAGGCATTATCGATGCTCGCACAGCAGCCGTTCGACCTCATACTTTCTGACATCAACATGCCGGGGATGAGAGGCTTCGACCTTCTTAACCGGGTGAGGGAACGGTTCCCTTCGGTGAAGCGGGTGCTCATCACCGCCTATAATGTTGAAGATTATCTCGATCTCGCGCTCAAGCACGATATCGGCAACATTTTCGTGAAGACCGCCCCCTTCAATTTCAACGAATTATCGGCGGCGATCCGCAACCTTCTTTCAAACGATATCTTCGGGTTAGGCCACTATTTCGAACCGGGTGCCGAGCAGACCCGGTTCGTCATCAACAATGCGCGGTTTCTTGACCGCCATGCCCGTGAGATCACCGACTTTATCGGCGACCGCAAACGGGCAAAGTATCTGGAAGTGGCCGTTGTCGAGCTTCTCACCAATGCCATCTTTTACGGGGTGCGCCAGGAATCTCCGGAGCGGAAAGATCAGTGGGACCTTGACTGCGAATTGCCTGATGACAAGGCAATCGTCGCCACCGTGGTCCGTGACCGGGAAAAATACGGCATTTCAGTCTGCGATGAAGGCGGCCGGTTGAAAAAAAACGACGTGCTGTACTGGATGAACCGGCAGATACGCCGCGATGAAAACGGGCTGCCGCTCGGCATCAGCGACGTGCACGGCCGGGGTCTTTTTATCGCCCGGCGGTATATCGACCGTCTGATTATCAATGTCCATCAGGGAAAACGCACCGAGATTATTATCATCAACTATAACGAGAAGGCATTCTACGGGTACAAGCCTCTTTACATAAACGAGATATGATTTTTACTTCGGTCGTTCCTCCCGAATTCCGGAAGGCTGCAGGACTCATCGATTATCTTGCGGGCCGTTTCACCTACCTGGACCGCGAAGGGTGGCGTGCACGTGTCGCTGAGGGGAAAGTTGCCTGCAACGGACAAATCGCGGAAACCGACGATACGGTTGCTGCCGGGGATACCGTTTCCTACGACGCCGGAGAGTTTGAAGAGCCTGCGGCAGACCTTTCGTACCGCATTGTGTACGAAGACGAATGGCTGCTCGGCATCGACAAGCCGGGGAACCTGCTCGTGCACAGGGCCGGGAGATCGTTCCGCAATAATCTTATTTATCAACTCAGGTACGTGCATGTTCCGCCGTATCATCTGGCGCATACCGTGCACCGTCTTGACCGCGGCACGTCGGGTGTCGTCTGTGTGGCGAAAAATGCCGGAGTCGGGGCGACGCTTGCAGGGGAATTCGCAGCAGGTACGGTGCAGAAAGTGTATCAGGCGGTGGTGCATGGCGTTCCGGCGGTGCAGGAGATCGATTATCGTATCGGCAGACCGGCAGGCTCCGCGATTTCCTATAAGCATAGTGTTGACCCGGCCGGGAAAAGCGCAAGGACGCGCATCGTCGCGAGCCGGCCGGTGGGGCGGTCATACGCGCTCGTGACCGTGGAGCCGCTCACCGGCAGGACCCATCAGATCAGGATACACCTGGCCGCCGTCGGTTCGCCCGTTGTCGGAGATATGCTCTACGGATTGAGTGAGAAGGAGTATCTGGCCTGGCGTGAAAATCCTTTGCAGACGGCCCCAGCCGGCTTATTCCGGCGCCACGCACTTCACTGCGCATCGCTGACATTTACCCATCCGCATACGAAAAATGAGTGCCGCATGGAAGCAGAAATGCCTTCCGATATGAAAGAATTAATTGAAAAATTGAAGAGAGTTTAAAGTGTTTTTATAACCGCTAGAGCTGTTTGTTCTCCTGCGCGGCTTTTTTCAGCTTATCGTTGGCGAATATCGCCACTTCGACGCGGCGGTTTGAGGCGCGCCCGTCGACCGTGCTGTTGTCAGCGACCGGCTGATCCGGGCCGTAACCCGCAGTGGTTATCCGCTTGCCGGCAACGCCCTGTGTCTTCAGGGAACGCGAAACCGATGCGGCACGTTTATCCGAAAGGGTCATGTTTGTCTCCCGGCTGCCCGTCGAATCGGTGTGGCCCTCGATAAGGATGTTGGTTTCTTCGTATTTATTAAGAATTTTTGCGAGCTGCTCGGCGTTCTGTTCGGCCACGGGTTTGAGCTGGTCGGAGCCGATATCGAATAAAATTCCGGAATTAAAAGTGATTTTGATGCCTTCGCCGACACGCTCGACCTTGGCGTCCTTGATATCGCGCTGGATCTCCGCAGCCTGCTTGTCCATGTAGTGGCCGATCATCGCACCCGCCGTGCCGCCGATTGCCGCGCCGATGATTGCGCCTGCAGCGGTATTGCCCAGCTGGTGGCCGATCACTCCGCCGATCACCCCGCCCGCTCCTGCGCCGATCACGCCGCCGGTCATGGCCCGGTTCCAGGACGAACAGCTGAGCTGCGCAACCAGCACCATCACCAGCACCATCAATAACTTTTTCATACGACCTCCTGTATTGTTTGATGTGACGTCAGGAAAAAATAATGTTCCGGCAATGACAAGTCAACCCGCCGGCGCTAGTGCGCAAGACATGCTTTTACGGCATCAATCACGTCCTGCACATCCCCGTCGGTCAATTTCGCGGAAAGCGGGAGCGAGAGCGTGGTCGCGCCGACCGCTTCGGCGTTCGGGAAATCGCCCTTGTTATAACCGAAGCTTTCCCGGTAGTATTGGTGCAAATGAAGCGCGGTGTAATGTACGCCGGTGCCGATATTTCTTTTATAGAGCCCGTCCATGAGATCGTCTCTGTCAAGAGGCGACTCCGGCGTCACCCGGACGGCATAGAGGTGTCGCGCGTGCCGCGTGTCCGGCGCAGGGTCGGGCGGCAGCAGGAGCGGCAGCCCCTTAAAAGCTTCGGTATAGGTTTTCCAGATCGCTTCGCGGCGTGCAAGGTTCTGTTCGAGCCGGTGCAGCTGGTGGAGGCCGAACGACGCCTGAAGATCGGTCATATTGTATTTAAATCCTGCGGCGACGACCTGATAATGCTTATATCCTTTATCGGAGAAGCGCGCCCATGCGTCCTTGCTCATGCCGTGCAGGGCGAGAATTTTAATGCGGTCGGCCCACTCCCCGCGGCCGGTCGTCACCATGCCGCCCTCGACGGTGGTCATGTTCTTCGTGACATAGAAGCTGAAACAGGTGATGTCGCCCAGATTGCCCATTGTTTTTCCCCGGTACCGGGTTTCGATCGCATGGGCCGCGTCATCGATCAGTACCAGTGTATGCTTGACAGCAAGGGAACGAAGCGCGGCCATGTCCGCCGGCCGGCCGTGAAAATGCACCGGGAGGATGGCGCGGGTCCTGGGCGTGATTTTCCGCTCCGCGTCGGAAGGGTCGATTGTCATGGCCGGCAGCTCAATATCGGCGAACACCGGCTTTGCGCCCGCATGGATTACCGCATTGGCGGTGGAGCAGAAGGTCATGGCCGGGACGATGACCTCGTCGCCGGGCCTGATCCCGGCAGCGAGCATGGCAAGGTGGAGCGCCGCTGTGCAGGAACTGACCGCGGTGCAGTGCTTGACATTAAGGTATTCGGCGAACTCCTGTTCGAACCGCATGGTTTTCGGGCCGGTGCCGAGCCATCCCGACCGTATCGTATCGAGCACCTCGTCGATTTCCTCATTACCGATGGCGGGGCTGCCGAACACCAGAAATTCTTTGCGCATAAGCCGCATTCCTCTCACTTCGCACGTTCCAGCATTTTTTTCGCGCAGGCGATCTGCCGGAGCACGCTTCTTCTGCCGGTGCCGCCTTCGATTTCTCTTTGCGCAAGCGCATGGCTCCAGGAGAAAATGCTTCGTATATCTTTTCCGAAGAGCGGATGAAACGAGGCGAAGGTCGAAAGCGGAAGCTCCGAAAACGACTTCCTGTTTTCAATGCAGTACGCGACGATTTTGCCCACGGCCTTGTGCGCCTGTCTGAATGCGACG
>CAISVC010000221.1 GCA_903888815.1 uncultured Fibrobacterota bacterium | reverse complement strand
TAAATCGCCCACCGTATTGAGGGTCAGGACATCGTTTGGATCGCTCTTGATGATCTTGAGATATTCGGCGATCCAATACTTAAGCTGGTTCAGCGCCCTGTTCTGCGTATCGGTGGCCTGCTGGGCTGCGCCTTTGGCGGCCTCCTGCGCGTGGTCGGCCCTGGCGTACGCGGATATTTTTTCCCGTTCGCGGCTCAGCTTCTGCGCGTCGTAACCGTACGAAGCCAATTTGGCCTGAACCCCCGGGATCTTCTGCGCGTTATCGAACAGCGCATACCCTGCGGTAAGAAAGGCAGCGCACGCGTGCGGCATCGCGCTTGAAAGACCGAGCGAAGCGAGCGTCTCCCTGCCGAACCCGGCTTTCGCCACCTGCGCGAGGGCCTGGAAAGCTTCCCGCGCAGCGATTTCAGCAGTTTTTAGGGCGGCCGTGGCTTCGCGTAGCGCCCCCTCCGCCGAGACTTTGGCGTTGACGGCAGCCTTCGCGAAATCGAGAAGGGCCCTTCCCCTCTCAAACTTCGCCCTATCGTAACCGAACGACTCGAGCGATTTGGAAATTTCCTCATCGTTCATGGCGTTGCTGATCGCGAGATCCGTTTTCCGAAACTGTTCCGCGATTGAAGTACGGGGGTTTGTCGCCATAATAGCAACTCCTTTTATGCTTTTATTATTGTCGTCAATCATGCGCAGAAACCCTTCGAGCACTGCGCACGTATAGAGGTCGTCTTTCGATAATTTCATGACGATTCCGTCAGCTCTTGACGTCTGCCGGTGTGTTCCTCTCAGCCATAATGCTGCTCATCGCACGCGGTATTTATGTTTCAATTTTGCTATCGCCATCATCAGTGCGATATATTCCTGATGAACAATCTTAATTTTTTCCTTCAACAATGCGAGCGATTCCCTGCTCCCGCGTCCGCCAAGAAAGTTTATGGCCGAAACGCGCTCCGTAAGAACAGGACTCTGCAGACCCTGGTGCGGTTTTGATATGTCCGTGCTGCCGTTATTCGCTTTCTTTTTTCCGGTCATTGTAATCTTCCTTTTTATAGGTGACAGGCCGGCTTCGGCCATCGTCCGCTGCTTGACGCACGTACTACTTTTCATTTGCCTGTATTGCGTTCAAGCGGCTGTTGCAGACCGTTATTTTTTTCCACCTTAATTTTCTGTGGCGCTTCTTCGAACGCCCGGCAGATGTGTTCGATCGTAGGAGGATGAACCCCGCCGCAATGAACGGAAATGTTTCGCTTACCGTATCCAAATCCAAATGCCGTACAATCCAAACATTTACGCTTCATTGGCGCGGCCTCTTTATTTCCCTTAGTTTTTTTAATGGTCAGTCTTATCTTTTTATTGGTGGATTGTTCCCCAGCGATCTTTTTCGCTTCCTTCGTTCCTATTCGGCTATCCTGAAATTGCATTTTCCGCCCCTTCGCCATCACTTTCCGGAACTATTCCGCGCTTTAATAATTTCGCTCAGTGGGGCAGGTGTATCAGAAACCTTCCCCGCTGTTTTTCTTCGACGATTTCAATTTTGCCCCGGTGCTGCGAAACGATCTCAACAGTCTCCCCGTCAGGCCGTGCATTCATATCATCCTCATACTGGCCCGTTCTTTTTTCCGTAAGGGCATAATCAATCGCTATACAGCAGGAGCTGAACCTCTCCGATATGATCGTGAACACGATTTCGCCGCGCTGTCCGCTTTTTTGCGCGGCGATTTCAAGCAGATTGATGATCGCCCGCTTGAAAAGAACCTCGTCGAGCCAATTTCTTGTTTTATAGTTATCCAGGCGGATCCTGCATGACTTGAACCTCGTGCGCCGTTTCCACTCCTCAAGCGCCGTCTGGCAGACGGGAAAGACGGGCTGCAGTTTCAACCTTGCCGCAATTTTATGGCTCTTTATCCGCATCATTTCCCTTCCATTCCGATAAGACGTTCCCTGAACTTTTCGATGCCGTTAACCCGGCATCAGGGAATGCGTATCATGATTCTACAGACTTGCCGACCTTCGCTGAATTCCAGACAGCCGCCATGCTGCGAGATGATCTGTCTCGTTACGCCGCTGAAGCGGCTGCGCGCGAACGGCGAGCGCGTTTCAATGTTCTGTTCAGGCGAAGGCGTGTAATCGATCAGGACGCGAACGGAGTTTAACCCGCTCGTGGCGGCCGTTAATTTCAAATTGTTGTTATTCACGCTCGACCGTGCCGCGAACTCCAGCAGGTCCGCAAGTGCGTCGGTGAAAAGCGGCTTGTCGATCCAGACGGCGGCGTTCGCATCCAGAAGGGCATTGACTACAGAAACTTCGCACGCCTTATATACGGTCCGCCTTTTCCACTCCTCCATGGCGGCCATGCATGTCGCGAGGAGCGGTTGGCGCTTCATGGTCGCGGCGATGCCGTCATTTTTTTTCTGTCGCTGTCCGTTTACGATATTCATTGCTGTCTCCCTTTTGTTGTTCCCAACGCCGGTACAATTTCTTCCCGGTCGATGACAATTGCCTTTGTTCCGAAAAACCCGGCGAAATGTTGCAGGCGCGAATGCTCCACCGAGCCACGCGAAATCCTCCACTGGTTCTCCCGGCACCGTCTGGATTTTTCAGCCATGAGCGGATTTCTTCAATTCGCCTCTATGAAGAGAAAATAGGCGCAGGCTTGCTACTTTTTCCGGCCTGATAATAGCATATATGCTATGACGATGATCGCTATGCATAATGCCATAGCTGCTATGTATATCATTCGACGGCTCATAAAATCTCCACGGAGAAGATGTCTTCCTTATACGAAAGACAGGCATGGTACGAGAGAAAGGCGATCAGACCGGATTAAAGAGGCCTTTTCCCTCGAATTGAATCGTATGGATTTTCGCGGGTCAGGGCCGGAGAATTCTTCCCCGTTTAACCGGGGTGTCATAATCAAATCTTCCAATGCTGAAAAACAATGCAAACATCAAATTTCCCAGGGTTGCCATCACACTAAACGTCAATTCCCGTCACGGTTGCAATGAACGATTATTTCAGCTTGACGATGAACCTGCGCAGGGAAGAAACTTGTTTGCTGCCGTCCTTTGCATGTAACCTCGCATGCAGCACATAGGGCTTCGTTTTATACTTTTCCCAGTCAAACCACCAGTGACCCATGGATTCACGGCACGGCATCCAGTTGCTTCCATCGATTGAAACATCAACCTTGACCGCCGGTACACCGGTGCTTATTCTGAACGTGTAATGGTGTGATGTAATGACCTCTTCTTCTTCCGGATAATCGATCTTTACCATATTCGTTGAAGTTCTGCCGCGACCGATTGAATACCAACTCGCGTTGCGGGGACCGGTTTTCAACGCTTTTTTAGGATCCTTTTCTGCATTCATAATTTTTTATACTCCAATAAAGAATTCGATACATTGATACATTACATCTGCCATAAGACGCTCCCTTCAGTTAAGGTTTTGCTCTTGCGAGGTGCTGCAGTAGATATTCACCTTCGCGGAATTTTTTCATAAGAATTTCGGATATGGTGCGCAAGACAACGAAAATATCCTTATCCCGGACCGAATAGAATACCGTGACCTTTTCCTGCCTTGAACTGAGAATGCCGGACTGTTTGAGCACCGATAGATGCTTTGAAAGACCGGATTGCTCGATCCCCAGCTTGATGACCATTTCCCCGACGGATGCCTCTTTTTTTTTGAGGTATTCGAGGATGGCCAATCTCGATGGATGGGCCAGACTTTTTAGCAGATCAGCCTTCACCTTGAATACCAGTTCTTCTCCGGCCATTAATTACTCCATGAACATATGATAATATCCTCATATAAAATACTTGTTTCGGGCACACAAGTCAAGTTATATCCGGTTTTGTTTGTATCTGATGAAAAAACCCCATCCCCTCTGCCGCGTGCCTGCGTCATCCATGCTTTCCTGACCTCGCATACCGTATCATTTCGTTCCTGACCCGAAAAATGAGGCGGGGCGTCAAGGACAGATTTCCGTGCAAACCCAACATACTAACGACCCTTGGTTACAAGCATAATAACATAAAAAGCTTGTAAAAATAATATTTAGCTTGTATATTTTGAAGAGAGAGGAGGATTTCTCTATGATAAGCACTGTTACGAAAAGGGGGCAGACCGCCATCCCGGCAGCAATACGGCGGCATTATAATATCATGCCGTATACGCGTATCGAATGGATCGATGACGGTCACAGCATCGCAATTGTTCCCGTAGCCAAGGACCCTATAAAATCGCTGCGGGGAAAATATCGACGTTACGATCTCGGCAGCGCCCTTTCACGCCTGCGCACAGAAGAGCGGAAAAAGTGACAGGCCTAAAGGCGTTCGTGCTCGATACCTCGGCATTGCTTGCCTTCGTGCAGAACGAAGCCGGAGCGGAGAGGGTAGAACAGATTCTCATGTCGGCCCGCGAACGCGAATGCGCAGCGTATATCTCGTTTGTCTCGCTGGCCGAATTATATTACGTCTCATGGCAGGAGGCCGGACGCTCTGCGGCTCTGGAATTGGTCGTTCATGTTAAAGCCCTGCCTCTCTCGGTGGTCGAATCGGCCGAACGGTTGACGCTCTTGGCCGGAAGCATAAAAGCGAACCATCGTCTTTCGCTTGCCGATGCCTTCATAGCCGCAACAGCGTCACAGGTAGGCGGCATACTGGTGCACAAGGACCCTGAGATCGAACAGGTCAAAGGCAGTATTACCACAGAAAAACTTCCCTACAAAACGTCAAAACATTGACCCGCGGGATGAGGCGCGAACCCGACTTTGAAGGCCCAGTGCTTGACTATGGGTTCTTCGAGTAAAACTGCACAAGATAAATCCCGTCGATTTTAAAACTTGATCAAAAGTCATAAGACTGGTATTTTCAGACTTGCCAACGAGATACAGGAACACCTATATTGTTTCTTGAAGCCGTACGATGTACAGACGGCCATGCCTGACCTGTCTGCTCCCGGAAAAACAAAACCTATCAGTATCAGTCTATTAGTTGCTGTGAATCATACTTACGCAAAACGGATCGAAACATTGCTCGGGTTTACCCGGTAGAGCTACGGAAAAGGAATAGGTAGGTTCCCTTAAATGAATGGCCACATGAAGCAATTAATCTTTGGGGCCGGATGCGTGCTTTTCCTGGTGCAGGAGTCAACAAGTGCTTCTTCGTTTTCTATTGGAGGACGAGTCGGATTCAACCTAGCGAATGTTTCGCTTGAGGAAGAAAATGAATTCCAAACATCGGCGGGTGGCATCTATGCAGGCGTCTTTGCGGATTGTGTGCTTGCTCCATTTTTTAGCATCGTACCCGAAATCGCTTACTCCATGAAAGGGGTGCAGTGGGTTTACGATCGCGAGAATACCAACGGCGACATGATTTCAGAAACCGATGCCAGCCGCGTAAGCTATCTGGAAATACCCCTTCATCTGGTTTTTTCCCTGCCAAAAAAAAAATGGTTGATACGGCCATACCTGTATGGCGGACCGTCTGTCGCGTTTTTCCTGGGGGCTCAAAAACAGGTAACGCTGGACGGCACGCAGATTTATTCAGGACCAAAAAATGAATCGGCACGCAATGTCGATTTCGGTATCGGCTTCGGCGGAGGAGGGATCATTGCTTTGGGGCCCGGTGATATCCGCATCGATGTCCGCTATACCATGGGCCTGCTTACCGTGGACGCCGGTGCAGACGAAGATGTAAAAAACAGTGTGTTCACCTTCTCTGCCGGCTACTCCGTTCCGCTATGTAAGGCGAAGAATTAACATGAAACAGATACTCGTTGTCTTAATAACCTCTGCGTTTACCATCCTGTGCCGATGCGGCACAGAACCCGATACCACCGACTACAAACAGTACATGCGGGATCTCGTTCAAAACATGTCGAGCTACGCGAAAAACATTCATCCGGGGTTCCAGATTGTGCCTCAAAACGGCCCGGAAATTTTAACGCTCGACGGGACAACAACCGGAAGCCCCGCAACCGCGTACCTTTCGGCTATCGACGGCGTCGGCCGTGAAGACCTGTTTTACGGTTACGATGCAGACAACACCCTTACTCCCGCAGAAAGCCGCGATTATATGCTGGCCTTTGCAGCGCTTGCCAGGAACAATGGCGTGCAGGTGCTTACCACCGACTATTGCTCCACCCCGGCATACGTGGACAGCTCCTATTCGTGGAATGCCGCCCATAATTTTATTTCGTTTGCCGCCGACTCTCGGGAGCTGGACCGGATTCCAACCTATCCTGTCCAGCCGTATGTGGTGAACTCAGGCACTGTAACCACTCTCACCGGCGCCAAGAACTTTTTGTATTTAATTGCGCCGGATGTACGTTACGCGGTAAAGGATAGCTTTATCAATGCTATTGCCGCTACCAACTACGACGTATTCATTATCGATGCTTTTTTCAAGGGCGAATCCCTTGCCGCATCCGATGTTGCCAAGCTTAAAAACAAACCGAATGGCGGGACGCGGCTGGTTATCGCGTACCTAAGCATCGGCGAGGCCGAAGACTATCGCTTTTACTGGCAAGAAAGCTGGAAAGACAATCCACCGGCATGGCTTGCGGGTGAAAACCCCAACTGGCCCGGTAATTATAAGGTACGCTACTGGGATCCGAATTGGCAGGCAATCTTGTATGGCAGCACGAATGCGTATCTCGACAGAATTCTCGCAGGGGGGTTCGATGGCGCCTATCTTGACATTATAGAGGCGTTCGAATACTTTGAAAATTCCGGGAAGTGGTGGAATCCGTATTGATCTATCCCGGTATATTTTAATAGAGAAGTTATACTCTTTCCGGCCTGCCTTGAAGGGCAGGCTCTTTTTTGCTCTTCCACTCGTCTTCCTCATCCATGCTTTACTGACTTCGAATACCTGATCATTTCGTTTCTGATAAGGGAAATGAGGCGGGATGTCATGGACAGATTTCCGCGAGCTTTTTCAGGACATTCGCACGGATGCGGGAATCGGGTATCTGCCGGCCCCATGAGCGCGCCCGCGCAGGGCTGAACGAGCGTGGGAAGTCCATTTCCGGGAAATATGAGAACCTCTTATTACGCCGGGTCGAAATATACAGGCAATCGACCAGCGCCTTTTCCGGCTCGGCGATCAGAAACGACCCTGTTCCCCGGTACCAGTCGTAGCCCTTGAAGAATGACGGCGCGATCCGGTGGATGAAAAACGTTCCCATGGAAGTGTGTACCGTGCGCGTGTGCGTGGGCGATGCCGCGGTCACCGCCTGAGGTATCTGCCCTATGATGCCGTGCAGGTGCAGAGCGCTTGTAAAGGACACATATCCTCTGCCTGCGGGAACGATATAAGGCAGCAGCGCGTACGGAACGGATTTCTCTCCGGCCGTTCCCATCTTGAGCGCCCACAGTCCCCGGCGGATGCGTGCGACCACTCCCTGCCGGGCAAGCGCCGACAACGACTGCACAGTTGACGAAAGAGATCCGCCGCCAACGGCCTGCACCTCTGCAGTGGTAAAGACCGGCCTTGCCAGACGCACTATGGAGCCGAGAATCGTCGTTTCAGCCATGTTTCGCCTGCAATTCTTCAATGAGCATTGTTGCCCGCAGCCGTATTTCATCGAAAGCCGCAGGCGTGCTCCAGAGCGTCCGCTCTTCAGGCGCAAGGTACTCCGCGACCGTGTCGCGAAACTGCTCGAACCCGACGGCAAAGACATTTTCGCGAGCTTTTTTGAGGACATCGGAAGACAATGTACCTGCCATATCAGTGCAATGCGGCCGCAGGATATGCAGGTCGAATATATCGCGGGCCTGGGTTGAAGTCCTGCCGGCGAGGGCGCTGATTTTCTGCAGTAAAGCTTCCCGGGCCGGATAATGCGGCGAGAGCAGCGGTGCAGTCCGATACGCGCGTACGATAAGGGGATTTATCTCTTCCACCACCGGTTTGCCGGTAAAGCCGCGCCGCGAGAATTCCACTTTGGTGAGGAGATCAAGGCCGTCGGATAACGTAAGATGGATTTTAAACCGCTGGGTCGTTTCGGTCTGTTTGGCTTTTCGGAGATCCGGTGCCGAGACGCGCTCTATGCCGACAGTTGCTATTATGTCATGGAAAGCGGGTGAGGAGAGTGTCTCCATCACAATATCCTGCAGGCGCGATACCGGTACGGAGACGATGTCGATGTCCATGTCTTCGGAAAACCGGGGGCTGTTGAAAAAAAACCTCAGATTGGTCCCACCCTTCAGGGCATAGGTGTGGGGCTTGAGGCTGCGGCCGAGTCGCCGCAGGAATTCAAGATGAAACACCTCCCGTGTTTGAAGCTGTGTGAGTTCCGCTGGTTTCATATAATGTATTATAATTTAGGTATAACTAAATTACAAGACATTTTATAACCTACACCTTTCCCACTGAAACGATGCGGAATAGTTACCGTTGTGTTTGTTTCTGGGATCGCGCATACCGGATCATTTCATTCCTGACCCGCGGGATGAGGCGCGGTGCCACGGACAGCGACGAAATTTTCGCGTCAAGGAGCTTTTGGGGCATTCCCTCGCGGCCGGCCATTTCGCCGCAGATGGAAAGCGGCTTTTTGAGTTCCCGCGCCACGGCGCTGAGTTCCCGCAAAAAAATCCACAGTGCCGGGTGATCAGGATTGTATTCCTGGGACACCATCTCGTTGTCGCGGTCCATGGCGAAAAGATACTGGATAAGGTCGTTCGTGCCGATGCTTGAAAAATCGATTTTCTTCATGATATCACGTGCCTGCAGAAACGCGCTCGGCACTTCGAACATGGCACCGTACCGGATATTGGCGCTGTCGTGTTCAACGCCGGAGAGCGCTTCGCGCGCACGGTCAAGCAGGGTCTGCATCTGTGCTACGTCAATGACCATGGGGAAGAGAATGCAAATTTTGCGTTCCTTCGACAGCCTGCCGAGCGCCCGCATCTGACCGTTGAAAATGACGTGATTCCCGAGCAGAAACCGCGCGCCGCGCCATCCGAGGAACGGGTTGGCCTCTTTTTTCTGGCGCAGGAACGGCAGGGGTTTGTCGCCGCCGATATCGAGCATCCTTATCGTCACTGGTTTGCCGCCCATGGCCTCCACGACGTCGCGGTAGTAGTCGTACTGTTCATCTTCGGAAAGCAGCCTTTCAGCGCCGACAAAGAGGATCTCGGTGCGGAAAAGGCCGATGCCGTCGGCGTTCACCGCGCGTGCCTGCTTGACATCTTCAATAGAGCTTGCGTTGGCGGTCAGCTCCATGCCGGACGGGGTCATGACGATCTTTTCCGGTTCCTTCTCCTCCGGCATCACCTGAATGAGCGTCTTGACTGTTGCATCATCGGGATGGAGATGGACCTCGCCGGTGTCGCCGTTGATGAGCACCGTGTCGCCGCACGCGACATACTGCATGAAACCGCTGACTCCGGAGACCGCCGGAACGCCGAGCGACCGCGCAAGAATCGCGGCGTGCGAGGTGATGCCGCCGTGCTCGGTCACGAAACCCATCACCTTGTTCATCTTCATGTTGACGATCATGTTGGGGGTGAGCTCTTCGGCGACGATCACGCGGTTCGCGCCCCGGCGGCAGTGGGCCTGTCCCTCGCACAGGAAACCGATTTTTTCGTTGGTCAGGCGGTTCAACAGCCGCCGCCGCAGCTCGCCCAGGTCGCTTGAACGCTCGCGCAGGTACTGGTTGTCAAGCGAGGCCATCTTTTCTTCGAACTCGCTTAAAACCCCGGCAATGGCCCACTCGGCATTTTTTCGTTCGGCGGTGATGAGCAGCGCGATGGCTTCCACCACCTTCGGGTCGTTCATGATGTGCTTCTGGGTGATGAAGATCTCCGCCTCAGCCTTGCCGATCGATGCTTCGACTTCAGCGGCGATCCGGGCAAGCTCTTCCGAACATTCAGCGCGCGCCGCATGAAACCGTTCGAGTTCCTGCTTGATGGCATCGTCGTTTTCAAGTGTGTACTCGGGAACAAGTTTCTGCCGTCCGGCGGAAAAAAGGCACACCTGTGCGACCACGCGGCCGGCATTGATGGTGCTGCCTTTGAAGATCATGGCGGCTTTTTTTGATGCTTTGTTCATGCAGTTTTCCGAAGGTATTCCGTGCTATGGTAGCGCGTGTATTGATTTTCAAGAAAGAGTTTAAGTTCGCTTGATTTCATCTGGTACACTGAAAATAATTAAGTGTATCGAAATGGTTCGACGTTTTTAGACACGTATTTCGGATGGTGGTACTGCGATGGGCTGGTAAAATCAGCTGAAATGCAGGCGGATAAATTCGCCGACAAAATGGCTTACAATCATTGCAATAACCGCTATGCAAAGATGCTTGAGGATTTCCTTAACGGGGTTGATTTTCTGGTCGACTGCAATGCCATAACTTAACACCGATAAAACAATCATTCCGAGCGCAATGGTGACCGGCACCATGACCGGGTTCGGCAGGAAAAGAACGATCGCGGCAAAAATGCTGGTCAGGACCAGACGGGTAAAAAAGTTGGTAAACGTATGCAATGTTGTTTGATGCGCCTTTTCCGACTCCCGATAGATGTGAATACCGAGCGAATCGGAGATGTTGTCCGCTATTGCAAGGATGGCCAACGCGCTGATGATAGTTATCTTAGGGTGGGCGGTAGCATCAAGGCCGACAATTATAGACAAGCTTGTGGTAATCGATGAGGTAGCGCCGAAACTGAATCGATTGAGTTCTTTCATGGTTGCTCAAACCTTCAGTATGTAAGATACTATTTGAATATGTTTGGAAGAAAGATGAGTTTGGCGGTATCAATCAAATCATATATATTTCTATATGTGACGAAATGTAGAAATGTATCGGCCGGAGTATCGATATGGAAAAAAGGTGCGTTATGAAAAATTTTATTGCTGTCGCCAAAGCGCT
>CAISVC010000220.1 GCA_903888815.1 uncultured Fibrobacterota bacterium | reverse complement strand
TGATAATTGTTTTTCCTTTTTCCGAAACGATTTCAACGGCATAAGTATCATTTCCCATATCGACCATCATGAGGTCGGCGGCCAGATAGGGGTCGCTTTCTTTAATCATCGAGCCGGTGAACCGGTATTTATAAGGTGTTACAGGATACAGTCCGATGAGCATGGTATTGGCACGCCGGGCATAGTACTGGCTGTCCGGTTCGCCCTCGGAATAGGCTTTATCGTAAAGCGCAATGGCGGTAAGGTCGCCGGGATGAACGCCGATAATAATGCGCGGTTGTTCTTCGTAAACGGGCTTGTACGACGCCGCATCCCGCGTCATATAGGTCAGGAGCGTGTCGCGCGAGGGGAATAGGAATTTGCGCGGTGATTGCGTCGTTTCGTCGTAATCAAGGCAGAGCTCCGAAGCGGCACCAAGCACCTCAAAGGAAAACCGGTCGGTTTTGGCAACCGGTCCGATGATTTCGGATGTTTTTTTCCCGATAAGCGAAGCAACGAACTCTGAAAATTCTTTTTTAGTGATCTGAACGATCTCCATGGCATATTCCTTCCTGTTGCAAAGGAATCAAAACCCCATATATCTTCTCTCTGCATTTACCGCCTAATTGCCGTGATGTTCGCGCGCCTATAAGCAGGTACGGTTTTGCACAATGTTTTGAAAAGACCCTTATTTTTTCATTGCCATAATTCCGATCAGAACACCTGCAGACGCAAGAACAATGCTGAGTGAAGGAAGAATGACCATGGAAAAAAACTTAAATTCACGCGAAAGCGGAACAACAATCATATCCCCGTCTTCTATATCCGCATTAACGCTTTTTGTCTGCGTAACATCACCGAAAAAGCTAAAAACAGAGATATTTCCTTTATCTACCCGTTCCGTATAACCTCCGGCGAGCCGGATATAATATTCTTTCCTTTGGAGAAGCTTAAAAGGATAACCGCCCGGATGTTTTACCATTCCGCTGACGTAAACCATATGTTCCGCGCGCGGTACCAGAATCTGATCCCCGGGTTCAAGGGTAACGTCGAGGGGTTCCTTGATTTTTATTACCTGGAAATCCTTTGTTGTGTTTGTCAAGCCAAACGACGCCCCCATTTCCGGCCGGATGGCGGCTTCTGGGTCAGATTTACTGGCCGCCGCAATTATTGGGGGGGCGGCCTTGGCGCGACGCAGAATAGCCACCCTCACTGTGTCGGCAAAAGCGGTATAACCGCCGCCCATGGCAATAAGGGCCTGAGCGGAGGTTCCGTTTTTAGTGATCGGATAGGAGCCGGGCCGGTTCACTTCCCCGGTCACGCTACCGATACAGATTTGAGGATATTCCTGGCGTAGCGGAACCGAGATCATATCCATGTTTTTAAGGTGGAAAATTTGGTTCTGTTTCATATTGAACGTTACCAGCTGATAATGGATATTATCATCAGTTCTCTGGATGTAAATATGTTCCGAATCTGCGTTTTCTGTAAAAACAAAATGAGAAAGAAAGTCAGCAGCAGCCTCATTCGGATGGATCGGGACGAGGCCGCTGAGCCAGCCCCTGAGCCCGCTGCCGGTAATGAAAACCCTGTTTAAAGCTGGAAAAACATAGATTTGGTCCCCCGGGTAAATATAGGGGTTTTGCGAAAAGTCGCCCTTGTAAAGAAAAGCAAAGAGATCAAAATAGGTGGTCGAATCATGGTTGATGCGACGGATCGCACGATAATTATTATCACTGAAACTTCCGCTCGAAACAGTTCGCAGCACATCCCAGAGCCGTGTGATTCCGTAAAAGTTGTAGGTTCCGGGGTTTGTAACCGCACCGAAGGCGTAAATCGTGCAATTTTTAATTCCCTCCAGTACAACGCGGATCTCATTGGGCTTTCTCATTTTTTTATGCATGTAGTCCGCAATAATCTCTTTTGCCCGTGCCAGAGATACTTTGCCCAGAGGTATTATTCCAAGGGTGGGAATAATCAGATCGCAGTTTTGGTTAACGGCCGCTACGTAGTGCATCGAGGGCAGGTCAACGACGAAAACATGGAAC
>CAISVC010000219.1 GCA_903888815.1 uncultured Fibrobacterota bacterium | reverse complement strand
CGAAATGGCTTTCAGGTATAATCATCGTCATGAAATTATCTTTGAAAAATTGGTCAAAATGGTATCAAATTTAGTGCAAAATCCTTTATAATCACCTAAAATTATATATTTCTTCCAAATATTTAAAATTTTAAAACAATTACGACAGATATTCCGCTCCGGAATGATGGATATATACCCCGAGCGTGGAGTGTTCCGGCACCATCTGGAACCGTTCCGTCAGGGTTATGCCGAGACGTTCCTCGATTGCCATGATTTCGAACACTCTTTTTTGCTCCTCGATCGGCGGCATTCCCGGATATCCGAAACTATAGCGCCGGCCGGTATTCTGTGGTAATTCTAATCCCCGCGCGATCTCATTTGTCACCCGGCCAGCCAGTTCTTCGGCCAGATAGCTTCCGATACCGTTAAGAAAATAGCCGCTGCTGTAGTAATTATCATTTGAAAAATATTCCCGAACCCTCTCGCTTATTTTTTTCCCTACGGTCACGATCTGCAATGCGAGCAGGTCGCCTTCCGGCCGCAGGTAATCCGCAATGGAACGGTTATTTTTTTTCGGCATGCGCGGAAACATGAACGATGCAAGTTCGGTATGGAAATCGGAAGGATCGAGCAGGATAATACGCTCATCATGCGTTATGACCGGGAAAAAGCCGTAAAGGGCGGCCGGGTCAAGAAGCGACTCTTTTTCAATGGTTGCCCGCAGCTTTTCGAAGGCAGGAGCAAACTCCTTTTGCGCCGTCTCGGCGAATGCATCGCGCCCCAGCTTTCCCCCGCCCCACCATGCTTTAAAAAGCCGCTCCTTATCGATGCTACCAAGCAGCGGTCCCGGTTCCCAGCGCAGAACAGCGCCGGCACCGTAAAATGGAGGCTCGAGAGCATCATCATAGGCTAGCGGCTCCGGACTTTTTGCTCCTTTTTTTTCCCTTTCGTGGATGACTGCAACCAGCGGATGAGCCGTCTCCTCCGTTGCACTGCTCCCCCGCCTTACCTGTTGAATGACCTTTGCCGCTTCAAATGCATCGCGGCAGTAATATGTATTTCCTTTGTAAAGAGTACCATCCTCAAGCCTGGCGATACGCGCCGCGAAGTCGCGGCTCACCGCCGCGCCTCCGATAAGCAGGGGCACTGAAATCCTCTGACGCGCAAACTCCCGCACGCACTCGCCCATCTCGCGGGAAGTGGTGACCAGGAGCGCCGAAAGGCCGACGGCATCGGGCCGATATTCCTTCACTGCCTTTACAATCGCGCTAAGCTCGACCTGCTTGCCGAGATCAATCACCTCGAATCCCTGGTTGCGCAGGATGGCACCGACCAGATTTTTACCGATATCATGTGCATCACCGAATACCGTTGCAAGAACGATCTTCCCCCTGCTCCCCGCGGCCGCGCCTTTCAGGTACGGTTCAAGAACGGTTATTGCTTCACGCATGACTTCGGCCGCCTGCAAAACAAACGGCAGGATCATTTTCCCGGCTGCCATGCGCTCCCCGACTTCAGCCATAGACGGAAGCAGAATTTCATCAAGAATTTCACGCGCAGTCATCTCTTTCAACAGCTTCGCACATACGGAAGGTACTTCGCGGCGGTCGCGTTCGAGAATGGCACTGCGCAGCTTTTCAGAAGGAGTCAGCTGTTCGGCCGTCTCTGTTTTTTTCTTCGGTGCATGCCCTTCAGCGGCTGTATTTTCTTCGAAATAGCGGACAAAGTTCTGCAATGCAGCGGCTGAGCGGTTAAAAAGCAGCGCTTCCCCGAGCTTTCGGACAGCCGGATCGTAACGGCGAATGTCGTCACGATGCAGTGGATTGAATATAGCCGCATCGAGCCCGTGCTCCACTGCGTGATGGAGCATCAGGTTGTTCAGCACCCGGCGGGCCGGCGGCGGAAAACCGTACGACACATTGCTGACCCCCATGATCGTGCGCACGCCGGGCATTTCCCTCTTGATACGCCGCAACGCCTCTAGGCTTGCTGCAGCAGCATCCGCGTGCTCCCGGTCTCCTGTCGCAAGTGTAAATACCAACGGATCGATATAGACATAATGTTCGGGCAGCCCGAAGCCGTTACATGCCAGATCATGTAATGTACGGGCGAGATCGAACTTGCGATCAACGGTTTGCGCCATACCTTCATCGTCAATGGTAAGCGCAATGACCGGACAGCCGAAATCGCATGCCAGTGCAAGCACTGTACGCGCACGCTGCTGACCCTTTTCCAGGTTGATTGAATTGAGAAGCACACTGCCGGGATTTGCCTTCAGCGCCGCCTCCATGACGGCAGGGTCGGTGGTATCTATGGAAAAGGGCACATTCACCCGGTCTGAAAGAAAAGAAACAAGTGTTTTCATGGAAGAGGCTTCATCGTCACGCTCGTTCACCGCCACGCAGAGATCAAGCAGAGAGCTTTCGTGGCCGGCCTGTTCAAGCGCCAGTTCGCTCATCTCGTCCCAATTGCGCGACAGTACCAGCTCCTTGGTTTTTTTCGACCCCTGGGTGTTGAGCCGCTCGCCGATAATGATCGGCCGAGCGACCTCTTCGAGATTTACTCCTGATATGCCGGTCGCACAGAAACAGGCCGGCCGCATGACCGTTCGATCCGCGACTTTCTTCCCTTCCAGCCGTCTGCTGAGTTCGCGAATATGATCCGGCGTTGTCCCGCAGCAGCCGCCTACCACCGTGAGGCCTTTTTGTGTGACCAGCGGCGCCAGTACGCCGGCAAACACGGCCGGTTCCATTGTGTAAACCGCTTTGCCGTCGTTATTCACCGGTATGCCGGCATTGGGCTGCATGGCGACCGGCAGACCGGTCATACCAAGAAGCTTTTCGATTATCGGCGCCATTTCCAAAGGACCGGTGCCGCAATTAAGACCGACGACGTCCGCACCCATGGTGGCGGCAGCACCGAGAAATGCCTGCAGATCGCTGCCGAGCAACATGCGGCCGTTTACGTCCATGGTCACCTGGACCTGGATCGGTATGCGCATGTTCCGCGTTGCAAACAATCGCTTAATGCCGTATAGAGCGGCGCGGACTTCAAGCAGGTCCTGCGCCGTCTCCAGAAGCAGAAGGTCAACCCCGCCGTCGAGGAGCGCGCCGGCCTGTTCCTTAAAAATATCCGCCAGCGTATCAAACGAAACCCCAGCCAGCGATTTTTCCTTTGATGAGGGTAAAAACCCGGCAGGTCCGAGCGATCCGCACACGCAGCAATGCTTTCCCGAAGCTACGGCGCGATCAACAACTTGACGTGCAAGAACAGCGCCGGCCCTGTTGATTTCGTAAACTTTGCCGGCCAGCCCTTTTTCCGTCAGCTTCGGCCTGCTTGCGCCGAAGGTGTTGGTTTCTATGACATTGGCTCCTGCGGACAGGTATTCGGCATGGATTTTCCTGACGATATCCGGCCTGGTGAGGTTTAATATTTCATTGCACTCTTTCCGGCCGTCAAAATCACCCGGAGCGAGATTTGCGCTTTGCACCTGCGTCCCGAAAGCACCGTCAAAAACCACCGGTACGTTTTTGTTAAGCAGCTCTTTATACAAACAGGGCATAGGTTTTTCCTGATCTTCCCCGGCGAAAAGAGACTTTTCCACTGGCTTTGAAAAAATACATCAATCCTGCAATTTCGTTCTTGATGTATTTTTGAAGTCATTAATTGTTTATGTCAGGACTAAAAATTGCAATCTCAGGCAAGGGCGGGGTCGGAAAATCAACGGTGGCTGCAGTCTGGTCGCGTTTGATTGCCGACCAGGGTTTCCCGGTGTACGCAATAGATGCTGACCCGGACGCCAACTTATCACATGCTCTCGGCATGCCGAGAGTGCTGGCCGATTCTATTAAGCCGCTTGCCTCCGACGATGCACTTGTCGAAGAACGCACCGGCGCAAAACGGGGCGCCACGGGGCAGATTTTTTCACTTGCGCCGGAGGTCGCGGATATTGCGGAAAAGTATGCGGTATCCTGGAATAAAATACGGGTGCTGGTGCTTGGTGCCATTAAAAAAGGGGGCGCCGGATGCGCGTGTCCGGAAAGCGCGCTGCTCAGGAGCCTGGTACGGCATCTTGTGCTTCACGAAAACGAGACCGTGATTCTTGATATGGAGGCAGGCGTCGAACACCTGGGCCGCGCAACCGCTGCCGGGGTGGACGCCCTTGTCGCCGTGACTGAACCGGGAACACGCAGCCTGGAAACCGCTTTGCATATAAAAAAACTGGCGGCTGATATCGGTCTTTCCGGACGTTTTTTCCTGCTCCTTAACAAAGTCAGAGACAGCGGTAAATCGGCAGAAACCGCAAAAATGTTTATACCGGATGTTCCGCTGCTTGGAACGATACCGTTCGATGACCGGTTCATCATTGCTGACGAGGAACGAAAATCGATTTTTGATTATCCGGATACTCCGGAATTAATCAGGTCATTCAAACAAACCCTGGAAACGCTGACCGATTCGATCTCGGCACGGCAGAATGCGACAAAGGAACTATCATGAACAAGCCTTCTCCCTTTCTGGCAACCGCCATCGGCAGCTTACCGCATGCGTCGCCTGAGAAAGCGGTCGATGTGGTGCTCCGCGCTATCCCGGGATGCCCGATCTGGCCCCAGCTCCCTAAACGGAGCTTTCGGGAGCAGATGGAGATCCAGTACAGCGAAGGTCTGCCGTGCGCAGTGCTTGACGAAACAAAGGGACGCATGCATTTTGATACAAGCAATGAAGATGCTTCCGCCGCCTCAGTGGGCGTGTTCTATGAGAAGTACATGGCCTCCGAAGAATCGGGCGACTGGTCTGCGTTCGCAATTTCACCTGATTTTTCCGCCGGTATCTATGCGCTCGAAAAAGCGATAGCCTCCGGTCCAAAACGAAAATGGGTGAAGGTACAGACAACCGGACCACTGACCATCGGCCTCACGATCGTTGATCAGAACAAGCGGGCCATATACTACAACGAGATGTTACGCGACGTGCTGGTCAAAGCCATGATCGCCAAATGCCTCTGGCAGATTAATACATTCGCCCCGTTTGCAGAAGGCATAATCTGCTTTGTCGACGAACCGATTCTTTCAGCATTCGGCTCCTCAACCTATGTTTCGGTCGCACGCGAAGACGTAGTTTCAATCATCGGCGAAACAGCGGGAGCGATCCATGCTGCGGGCGCGCTGTGCGGCGTGCACTGCTGCGGCAACACCGAATGGCCGATTCTCATGGATTCGGGAGTTGATATTGTCAATTTCGACGCGTTCGGGTTCGGCGAGACCATCCTGATGTACGCCGACGCGGTGCAAAAGCTGTTCGAACGGGGCGGGGCGCTGGCATGGGGAATCGTGCCGACCTCTCAGGCCATCCGTGAGCAGACGGCGCAGGGAAGAT
>CAISVC010000218.1 GCA_903888815.1 uncultured Fibrobacterota bacterium | reverse complement strand
TGGCCGGCAGGGTAGTGATAGATAAAGACAAGCGCATCATGAGGGAGCCGCGGCTCAACGATCTCGGTCATGGTGAACTGGAGGGCGTCGGTAAGCGCGGCAAACGGAGGAGGGGTTTTACCCTGTGACACACAGAAATCGGTGACGGCCCGCAGGTTTGTTGACAAAGGATCTATGTCCGTTGTTTCAATGAAAACCTCCGCATACTTTTTTTTGAGAATCTTTTTTTTGCCGAGAACCGAGGTGATAAGCTCTGCGGTTTCGTCCAGGAAATCAGACATGCTCATTCCGGCGCGGTACCATTCGAGCATGGTGAATTCAGGATTGTGGAGCCTGCCGAGCTCGCCGTCGCGGAAAACCTTGCCGATCTGAAAAATGTCGCCATACCCTGCGGCAAGCAGCCGCTTCATATGAAATTCAGGTGAAGTCCGCAGGAAGACCGGTTCGCTGTTTTCCGTCCGGCGGAAGCCGGCGGGATGAAATTCGCTGGAAAATACGTCGATATGGCAATCGGTCGGGGAACCGTGCGACAGAACAGGCGTTTCAACCTCCAGAACATTGCGCGCTTTGAAAAAATCCCTGACCTGTTGGACGACTGCGGCACGTCTGGCAGCGGTTTGGAAGGTCATAGCGGGATGAGAAGAATCGTTTGGAACGGGGTACATAGCTATTCTTTTTTAGCAAACGACTCCCTGTTTTTCCTGACGGCAGGGGAGATTAAAACTATATTATTCCTTATATCGGAGAAAGGGCGAGTATGAATCAGAATCCGCTTCGAACCATGGGCCAGCAGTTTTCACGGCGCTCGTGGGCAGAGCCGTGGAAAATCAAAATGGTGGAACCAATCCATACGACGACAAAGGAAGAACGCGAACGTGCCATCAGGGAGGCGGGCTACAACACATTTCTGCTTCGCTCAGAAGATGTTTATATTGATCTTCTCACCGACAGCGGTACGAATGCCATGAGCGACCGTCAATGGGCGGGCATCATGCTGGGCGACGAGGCCTATGCGGGCAGCAGGAATTTCTACCGTCTTGAAGCCACGATGCAGAAGTATTACGGCTACCGCCACCTTGTTCCGACGCACCAGGGCCGCGGCGCAGAGCATCTTATCAGTAAAGTAGCGATACAACCAGGCCAGTATGTGCCGGGGAACATGTATTTCACCACGACCAGGCTCCATCAGGAGCTCGCCGGCGGGATTTTCCAGGACGTCATCATCGACGAGGCACACGATCCCGGGAATCTGCATCCGTTTAAAGGCAACGTCGATATCGCGAAGCTCGACGCAGTGCTCAAAAAAGCGGGCGGCGCGCAAAACATTGCCTATATCAGCGTTGCCGGCACCGTGAATATGGCCGGTGGACAGCCCATAAGCATGGCGAATATCCGTGATGTCAGGGCATGGTGCGACAAACACGGCGTCCGGTTTTTTCTGGATGTAACAAGACTCGCCGAAAACGCTTTTTTTATCCAGGAGCGGGAACAGGGATACCGGAACAAATCCATCAGGGAGATCGTTAAGGAATTCTGCAGTTATACCGACGGGGCGTGGATGAGCGCAAAGAAAGACGCGCTGGTCAATATCGGAGGCTGGCTTGCGGTCAACGATGACACGCTGTTTGACAATTTAAGAAATCTGGTGGTCGTTTACGAAGGCCTGCATACGTATGGCGGCATGGCGGGCAGAGACATGGAAGCGGTTGCCATCGGTATCGAAGAATCAATGGAAGACGACCACATGAGGGCGCGCATCGGCCAGGTCTATTACCTTGGCGAGCTGCTCCTCAACTGGAACATTCCGATCGTGCAGCCGATCGGCGGGCACGGTATCTTCCTTAACGCGAAAAAGATCTACGAACATATCCCGCAGAACCAGTTCCCGGCGCAGATGCTTGCGGCACAGCTCTATCTCGACTCGGGCATCCGCAGCATGGAGCGCGGCATCGTGTCCGCAGGCCGCGATCCGGAGACCGGCGACCACCGGTACCCGAAACTGGATCTCGTGAGGCTCACCATCCCCCGCCGCGTTTACACACAGGCGCACATGGACGTCGTGGCCGAAGCGGTGAAGTATGTGTATGATAACCGGGCAAGCACCAGAGGTCTTACAATGGTCTACGAACCCAGGGACCTTCGTTTCTTTCAGGCCCGGTTTGAACCGGTTGCATGAAATCGTTTTCAAAAGTCTTGTGGCATTTTGACCGTCAAACCTTTTGACGAACGAACGACTGATGAGGGGTACTTAACGATGAAACAAATTGTGCCGGCAATCGCCTTGCTCTGCACAGGGTTTTTTCTTGCCGATGCCTGTTCCGGCGCCGGAGGCTTTCCTGCAAGCATCGCATTCGTTAAAGAGATGGCCTATATACCTGAGGTCGACGGGTGGGAACAGTGCAAACCGGCTGAATTCGCCGCAGATTCGCAACAGGTCGCTGCGCAATGGGACACGCTGTATCGGTGGGTTCAGAAACAATACACGCCG
>CAISVC010000217.1 GCA_903888815.1 uncultured Fibrobacterota bacterium | reverse complement strand
CCCACCTGGAAAGTGACATGCTCAAACCTGTCACCATCATTGCCCACAGCGCCGACGACAATATGTCCGGGTTTGTTCGAAGCATTATCAATCGCGCGGTCAACGAGCGAAGTGCCGTCATGCGGCCCTTCGGCAATACCGAGACTCATATTCACAACGCAGGGAACGTGGAGGGAATCGGCCAGAGAAAAAAGCCAGACAAGACCGTCGATGATGTTCAGGTCAGTGCCGCCCATCTTTACGCCCGCGATCATGACATCGGGCGCGATACCGTAGTACGGGCTGCGCCAATCCGAGCCTGCGCCGAAACTGGTCATAAAGGTGCCGTGCCCGTCGCTGCCGAGACCGAACAAGGAATCGATGAGCATCTGCTGATGGTTCTTTATGACTCCATAACCGAAACGGTTGGGAAAACCTGATGCCGTATCGTCCTGATCCCAGAGTGCAATGAAACGGGTAAGATTGTTTGACGTATCGAGAAACGCCTTATGATGCGTATCAAAATCGGTATCGATGATGCCGAAAAGCACCCCCTTACCGGTCAGACGGGGCCCGGTCCAGCCGGGGCGGGTTTTGTGCAGCTCATCGGCATGCGTCACCTTTCGCACGGAATCCATGAGCGGATATACGCGGGAAGGCAGCTTTACATATCGTATCCCCGGCAGTGCGCCGAGAGACCGCACCGACGCGGCGGGGCCTTCCAGCGTTGCGACTTCACCGATCCTCGTAATGATGCGCCAACCGTACCGGGCAAGTTCCTGCGATGAAAGGGACTCATTGACAAGAACACTTACTCTGATCCGCTGTACACCGTCGTTTTTCGCTGCGCCCGACACCGCTACCCGCAGGTGTTCCGGGTAGACTATTGCCGGATTATGCAGAATCGTGAAGGTCCCGGCGCAGCGGGCCTGTTCCGGAGCAGGCATTCCGGCGCCTGAAACCCCCATACACAACATCCATGTAATTACCGCAACAATTGCCGCTTTTCTCATGGACCCCTCCCTTCTATTATATGCTTCCATCATCAGAACATCAAGTCTCTTTTTGTCGCCGCCTTTTTATCCGCCGGCTTGGACGAAGTCCCGAAAAAATCTCTCTGGACGGCTTTCGAAATGCGGCCGGGTCCGTGTAGGGTACAGGTATCAATGACCGATTCTTTAAGGAAATGCTCGGGTCTGACCTTCGGACAGTAGTGAGTCGCAATAAGGTGCGACTGGTCACAAAGTTTTTCAGTCTTGATGCCCTCCGGAACATCGAAGTCCTTTACCGGCAGATCCTTATGGAGCGCGCTCATGACCGGGACCCATACGGGTACCGCCGCGATTGAGCCGGTAACGCCCAGCCCGAGTGACCGCCGCTCGTCAACGCCGGTCCATACGCAGCAGACAATCTGCGGCGTAAAGCCGATGAACCACGCGTCGGAATAATTGTTGGTCGTTCCGGTTTTTCCACCTGCCGGCCGGTTAAAACCCATTCCCGGAATCGTTGATGCCGTACCGCAGCAGACCACGGTCTGGAGCAGTGAGCACATAAGGTATGCCGTCTGGGGCGAGAGCACCTCGTGCTCTTCCGTAACATGCTGTTCAATCACACGGCCGGTCTGATCAACGATTTTTTCAATAAAATAGGGAGCAACCGCAATTCCTTTATTCGGAAAAATCTGATACGCACACACCATTTCCATGGGAGTTACTTCACACGAACCGATCGCAAGCGACGGGATAGGCTGGATCTCATGTTTGAGCCCCATTCTTCGCGCATAATCGACGACGACTTCGGGTCCTACCTTCATCAACACCTGAATCGCGACAAGGTTGACCGACAGGGCAAGTGCCCGGCGGATGGTGGTCGGGCCGTTGAACGCATGATCGTAATTTTCGGGCCGCCATTCGCCCATCGGCGTCTGCAGCGTGATCGGCTGGTCCAGGACAATACTCGCAGGAGTAAAGCCGTGCTCCATAGCCGCAGTATAGACAAACGGCTTGAACGAGGAGCCGGGCTGCCGCAATGCCATGGTCACCCGGTTGAATTTACTCTCCTCAAAATTCCTGCCGCCGATAAGCGTTCGAATGCCTCCGGTCGCCGCATCGAGGGCTACCACCGCAACCTGCGCCTGACGGAGCTTGAACGAGTCCGGAAGCTGGGAATATTCCTCTGCCCGCAGCGCATAGAGCGAATCAAAGTGGGCTAAAAAGGTGTCGCGCGGCATCCGGTACCTGCGGAACGATTTTGTGCTGTCTAAAAAGATCCGGTTAAGCCGTTTTTGAAGACTGACAATCTGTTTGGCCGCAGCCGTTTCGGCCGCCTCCTGACCGGCTCTGTCAAACGTTGTGTAAATAGCCAGACCGCCGTTATAAAGTTCGTTGTCACCGTACTTGTCGGAGATATACTTCCTCACCATCTCAATGAAATAGGCCCCGATATTCACTTTTTCCTGAAAGGGATGAAAAGGAATCGGCATGGCCATCACCGATGCACCGGCGGCGCTGTCAATGCTGCCCGTCTTTTCCATTGCATTCAACACGTCATTCCGCCGGGCGATTATGCGTCTCAGATTCTCTTTCCTGTCAATCCTGTACAGCTCGGGCCGCTGAATGATTCCGGCGAGTGTGGCGCACTCGTTGAGGTCGAGACCGGCCACATGTTTGCTGAAATACTGTTCGCTCGCCGCTTCAACACCCCACGCGCCGCCGCCGAGATAGACCTGATTAAAATAGAGCTCGAAAATTTCACGCTTCGTATAGCACGACTCAAGCTGTATCGCCGTCAGTGCCTCCCGGATTTTCCGCACTACGGACTGTTTCGCGTTGAGGTAGAGATTGCGGGCCAGCTGCTGCGTGATAGTAGAGCCTCCCTGCGCAATTTTGCCTCTGACAAGATCAATCACTGCGGCGCTGAGAATGCGCCGGAGGTCGATGCCCCAGTGCCGGTAGAATTTCCGGTCTTCAATGGCAATGACAGCGTTCTGCAGGTTGACGGGGATCTTTTCGATCGGCACCCTGATGCGGTGCTCAATGCTGAATTCGTGCAGAACATTTTCCTCTCTGTCAAAAACTTTCGACGTCAGCGACTGTTCGATGTTCTGCATCTGCAAGACGGTCGGGAGGTCCAGGGACAGCCGATATAAAAACCGTACAGCGGCAGTTGTTCCGAAAACAGCAATCACCAGAAGTGCCAGCACGATGATAAAAATCGGCTTACCCCGTACTCCGCCTTCGGCGCAGGCCGCTTCTTCCCCGCTTAATCCGGAAAAAATATTTTTCATAGCATCCGGCAGGGGGCTGAATAAAACATTGTACAGTGATATTTTGAAAAAACAGACCGCCTCTTAGTATTTTCTAAATAACAGAACATACTGCTCTCCTCAGATAATTCACACAATAACGGAAAAATGTTCATGTAAAAAGGAGCTGTTCGTGAAAAAGAAGGCGCTCATCACCGGTATTACCGGACAGGACGGATCGTATCTGGCCGAACTGCTCCTGGAAAAAGGTTACGAAGTCCATGGCATGATCAGACGCGCCAGCTCATTCAATCGCAACCGTATCGATCACCTTTACAAAGACCCTCACGGAAAACATCTGCGCCTTTTCCTTCACTATGGCGACCTGACCGATTCCAGCAACTTGAACCGTATGCTGGAACACGTGCAACCTGATGAAATATACAATTTAGCAGCGCAGTCGCACGTGCGCGTATCGTTCGACGTCCCCGAATATACGGCGGATGTGGATGCGGTCGGAACCCTGCGGCTTCTCGACGCGATCAAGGAGACGGGCCTGAGATGCAGGTTCTATCAGGCTTCCACATCGGAGCTCTACGGAAAAGCCCGGGAAGTGCCGCAGACCGAAACAACACCCTTCTATCCGCGGTCTCCCTACGGCGTGGCAAAACTCTATGCGTACTGGATCGTCGTCAACTACCGCGAAGCATATAAACTCCATGCTTCAAACGGCATTCTTTTCAATCACGAATCACCGCGTCGCGGTGAAAACTTTGTGACGAGGAAAATCACACTGGGCGCCGCCGCCATAAAGGCGGGAAAACAGGAATGCCTTTACATCGGAAATCTCGACGCGAAGCGCGACTGGGGATATGCGCCGGATTATGTACGCGCCATGTGGCTCATGCTGCAGCAGGACAGGCCGGAAGATTTCGTGATCGCGACCGGTGAAACGCACTCGGTCCGCGAATTCATCGAAAAAGCCTTCGCTGCGCTCGGGATGCCGGTCGAATGGAAGGGAAACGGGATAGATGAAACCGGCATCAATGCAAAGTCCGGAAAAATTATCATCCGTATCGATCCGAAATATTTCAGGCCCACCGAAGTGGATCTCCTGCTCGGCGATTCGACCAAAGCGAAACGGTTGCTCGGCTGGAAGCCCTCGGTCACGTTCGAAGAGCTTGTGGAACTCATGGTAAAGGCGGACTGGGAAGCGGTGAAAAAGTAAAGGAATACGGGAGTAATAATATTTTTTTGGCTAAAGGCAGTTGATTGGGTGTGGGGTGGGCGGCATTGTGCTGAAACGAACCTTTTTTTACACCCACCCTCAAGTTTCAGTGGAATTAAAATTCAAACAATGAACAAAATAAAAATTTACAAAACATATTTTGCGAATTTAACGATACTTGTGGGTGCGGGTAAAGGGTGCATAAAGCTGCCTGCCTGCCGAAGCCTCGGCGCAGGCAGGCACGGGCGGTGCCCACCCGCCACCCCGCACCAAAGCCTTTAGCTCATGTAATAATTAAGGAGATCATTTTTATGCCTGGCTGTCCCCATCAGAAAAAAGCTATAGATTGCACCTGCACGTACGGCTCGTGCTCGCGGCACGGGAAATGCTGCGAGTGCATTGTTTATCACCGCAGTTTGGGCGAAGTCCCCGGCTGCCTTTTTTCGCCGGAAGGGGAAAAAACCTACGACCGGTCGCCGGAAGCCCTGCTTCGTGACCGCCGCGGGTAAATTTCCGGGATAATCATGCATGAACATTGACAAACACTCATGCCTTGCAGCGCTCGCCGCTGCGGTTCTGCCGCTGGTCCTGGCCGCACCGCTGATAGCAGCCGACGAGGAGGATTTCAACTGGACCGAGGCCTCACAGTTCGTCGACAGCTTTCCGTTCAAACAGTCGTATATCGATTCGCTCGCCGCTGCCCGTCATGTGGTTTTTCCGTCAAGTCCCCTGCGCACCGTTCCGCAGCAGGGCTTTGCCAAAGGAGAACTGCTCGTCTACGATATCGGATGGTCATTCGTCAGGGCCGGCTATGTCATCCTGACCGCGACGCCCGATGCGCCTCACCGTACGATCAAACTGGGAGCCAAAGCCCTGTCGCGGGGATTTGTGAGCACCTTCTACCGCATGCGCGATTATGCGATCTCCACGGTCGACGCCGAAGGGCTCTATCCGCTTTATTTCGAGGAACACCTGCGCGAAGGGAAACACTATAAATCGAACAGCCTAGTTCTCTATGACAATGCGAAGGACACCCTGTACGTCAAGGAACGCTCCCTCCGCGTTCCGAAATTCACCAACGATTATATTTCGGTCCTTTACCTGGCGCGGACCAAGCAGTTCGCTCCGGGCGATACCTTCTCCCTGCCGTTCTTTGTGGACGGCAAGCTCTACCGCCTCATGTTCTCCTGCAAAAAGCGCGAGACCATAGCGTTCAACGGAAAGGACATAGGGTGCCTTGTCGTACAGCCGCAGCCTGCGGACGATAAGGGCGCGTTCAACAAAAAAAAAGGTCTGGAAATATGGTTTTCGGACGATGCATCCAAAATACCACTCAAGATCAAAGCAAAAATCACCATCGGCTCCATCACGGCCAACCTCGTTCATGCGGAGCGGCCGAAAAGCAGTGGCTTCACTGGCTTCACCCCGGTAAAAGCCGAGGTGAAGCCAAGGCCTCCCGACACCGTACGGCTCCATGCCGCCGCAAAGATGACCGTCCCGCCGAAGACCCGCGATTCATTGCGGACCGGCGATACATCGAAAACCCTTGACCGTGATGCTCGGCAACCCAGCGATACGATGCAAGTTCATGATGCCGCGGAGACGGCGGCCGGCGTATCGAATGCTGACATTATTTTTAAAACAGAGAAAACCGCAAAAAGTCCCGATACGGCTGACGTCCATGATCCGGGAAATAAAATCGGCACTGAGCCTGTGCGCAGATGCTCGAGAGATAATTCGTACTGAACACGACTATGCTTGACACGCTCCTGACATGGGACAAAACGCTCTTCCTGCTGATAAATCACAGCCTGGCGCATCCCGTCCTTGACGCCTTTTTCGTGGTTATCACCAACGGCAAATTCTGGATACTGCCGGGTATCCTTGCGGCGCTGTTGTACCTCAAGGTCGAGAAAAAACGCGCACTGCTCGTGCTCCTGCTTTCGGCCGCGACCGTGGCCCTGTCCGACCCGATCGCGGCGCATTTTATTAAACCTTTTTTTCATCGCCTCCGGCCCTGCAACCCGCACGCGCTCGTGGAAGGAGGCCGCTTTCTTTTAGGCTATAAAACCTCGTTCTCTTTTCCGTCAAGCCATGCCATGAACATGTTCGGCCAGGCCCTGCTCTTCACGTTTTTTTATCCGCGCTATGGTATATGGTTTTTTCTTTTCGCCTCGACCATCGGCTTTTCGCGCATCTATGTGGGCGTTCACTATCCGCTCGACGTGCTCGGCGGCGCGGTGTTCGGGACGATCTGCGGCGCGCTGGTGTTCGGGGGGTACCGGATCACGGTTTATCTGGTGAAGCGAAGGCGCATGACAACAGGAACCGGGACGTAGCGGGTCTTTAAAAAATGTATCAACCGGAAAATGCTGCTTCTTCCCGTCCCCAGAGTTTTTCCCAATTTCGTATCCCATAAAAATATTTGAACTGATTTCGATTTGTATTTTCATCAGCCGTCGGATAGGGAACAACAATTCTCCACGAAGCGTCGTCCGCCGGAAAGACGTTGCTATACTTCGCGCTCAGCTTCCGTGCATGTTCCCGAATAAGGAAATTGTTAACATCCCCGTAAATCAGCAAACGCACGGAATCCCGCATGCCTGCCCATCGTGCGATCGATTCGATCGAATCATGGTCGTTCCATTCCCGGCTCTGGCCGTGATCGCGGAAAAAGCTGATTGCGGCCGTTGTGCGGGCGAAGCAGCCGCTCAGGCGCTCAAGCTGGCTGACTGACGGCAGATTATAGCACTCGATGTATAAATCGATATCATACCGCATAGAAAGTATCGTATCGATATACCGTTGATCGGCAATCTTCAACCGCTCGAGTTCAAAAAAATCGGCAATAATGCTTACTTCGCGGATATCGGCGCTTTCACTGCATCGGACCAGATCGTTTTTCACATATCCGGCATCACGGAGCACCATGTTCCTTTTGCAAAGACTGTATTGATGCTGCCGGCTGCCGTAACACCATTCGCAGTTGTGATGGCAGCCGCGGGCAACCGGTATAAAAACAAAGGGGATGCCTGCATTTCTTTCGCCGACCAGCTTTTTATACTGCGGGAACCAATCGATTGATAAATTATCAATGGCGTTAAAATCCTGCGCGGTCAGCGAATAGCTCTGATTCGTTTTCCCCGTTTTCGTTACAAGATTGGGTACGGTATCCCACGATTTTCCCGCGAGGATCCTCTCGACCAGCGGCCTGAAAGACCCCTCGGCGTCGCCGAGAATGACGAAATCCACCGCAAATTTTTCTACGAGGATATCGGCGAAAATGGCGGCAGTATACCCTCCGATAATCACCGTGAGCGAAGGATTTACCGTTTTACATCTGGCTGCCAGATCCTCTACGGAGCGCAGGTGGAACATCCAGTGCAGATCCATTGCCACAATACGCGCCCCGCAAAGATCTTCGTCGGTTATCTGGTCCCCGTATATCCCGCGCTTCGAACAGGTGAGCGAATTCATAAGGCCGATAACACCCATGGGTATCCGGATATCATCGGGTATGGAAACGGGATGAATGTACAGAACGTCTGTTGGTTGCATATGGCCTGCCGCTTTTATCGTTGCGGTGAAAAGGGGAACGGAAGCTCAGGACAGTATACTATACGATCGACTCCCGGATACAGATGCTCCGGTTCGTCATT
>CAISVC010000216.1 GCA_903888815.1 uncultured Fibrobacterota bacterium | reverse complement strand
TTTTTGGTACCTGCCGGCAAACCGATCTGCCCTTGAGGATAACCCCCAATTGGCCGTATTACCCTAAAAAACAGAGTAATACGTTTTTTAAAAAGAATATTGAATATCTAAACAAACAGGAGTATATTAATTATACCAGAACCATCTCTTAACTTAAACAAAGTTTTGTCTAAAACCCTTTGAAGACGTACAGCCCCTTAATAGACATGGGTAAACACTAAACAGTGAAAAAGGATTTGCTATAAAAATGGATTTTTTAAAACGTTGTTGTATCGCAATGCTATGCTTTGTCGCAACTGGTGCAATGCCATTGCTGTCTCAGACCGGCGTGACGCTCGCAACCAGCGACACTTCCCTTAAAAGCCTGTTTGATGCCGCGGAATCCCAGGCCAGAAGCAACATCAATACGTTCGGCAGCATGAGAGTCCTCGTAGAAGGCGGCGGCTATTCCAATGTATGGATCGAGACGCAGCCCATGGCCGGCGAAATGTACGCAAAGCGTGACTTGGAAATCGCCAAAAACAATCAACTGGTATTTATGCAGACCCAGCGCTTGGACGGCCGACTGCCGGGCATGGTGGTGTGGAGCGGCTCCGGTCTGGTCCCTCATTATGAAATGCTGCAAGGGTATTGTTTTCCGCAACCGGCATTCGAAGTGTATTATCTCCTTGGTAAAGACAGCACGTTTCTTGACGCGTTGTATGTCGCGCTCACTAATCACGACGCCTATCTGTGGAGAACCCGCGATTCGGATGGCAACGGCGTGCTTGAATCCTGGTGCGAGTGGGATACGGGCGATGATAACAGCGTACTCTATGCGCCGAACCATGTTTATGGCTGGACAGGCGAAACTCCTCCCGGAGCTGATAAATATCCTCTGCCGATTGAATCGATGTCCGTCATGAGTTATTCGTATGACGGCCGCAATACCCTGGCGCAAATTTCAAAAGAGCTGAACAACGGCCACGAAGCGGAATGGATAACAAAAGCTGATTCAGTGCGTAATCGCTTCATTGCAAACCTCTGGAACCCGCAACGCCACGCAGCTTTCGACAAGGACCGGAACAATCAGGTAATAAACATGCTGTTGCACCATAACCTGCGTTGCATGTACTGGGGCATCTTCACCCAGGCCATGGCCGACGAATTCATCCATTACCATTTGCTCAACCCGTATGAATTCTGGACGCCGATCCCTTTACCTTCCATCGCCGTAACCGACACTAATTTTTACAATAATGAGCCCAACGACTGGAGCGGCCAGCCCATGGCGCTCACCTTTCAGAGGGCGATACGGGCGCTTGAGAATTACGGCCACTACGCCGAGGTCACGCTGCTCGGACTCATCTATACTCGCTGGTATGAAAAAGATCACATATTTGTACAACAGTGCGATCCGTTTACGGGCAATAAAAGCATGGCTAATACGGGCTACGGCCCGGCGATTCTGTCCGTGCTCGAATACATTTCGCGGCTGTACGGCATTCATATACAAAAAGAGACAGTCAACTGGTGCGGCCTTGCGCGTCCCGGTCAGAGCGTGACTTATACGCAGAAGTGGAACGCTATCGAATACAAGATCGGCAACATGAACGGTAGATTCACGGGATACGTCAACAATAACCAGGTCTTCAATTGCACGAACGGCGAGCGGGTAGTGACCGACCTGCAGGGTAACGTGCTCAAAGTCGTCGGCATCGATACCGTTACGCGCCCCGTGTCGCTGCAGACCGGCGGCAAAACCTACGTCGCGAATGTCAAACCTAATGAGGTATATCGATGTGATACCTCGGCCGGTTCACTCGTTTTATCGAGCTCGGCGCCGTTCGATTATCCCTTCAGGGATTCTATTGGAGATGTTGCCCTGCACAAGGTTGTCAACGCAAGGACATCGGTAGACCAGACGACCGGCAATTGCGTATGGAACAAGGCATATCTGACCGACGGCATAACGCGGGGCTACGGTACGAACGGGTATTCAAGCGCGACTAACTCGAGCGCAAACGGCGATGAATGGGTGGAGATCGATTTGGGCGCCGACACTACGTTCAGCCGGGTGGGCATATTTCCCCGCGTCGACAGGCTCACTCCAACGGGCACAACCGCTAATTTCCCGGTCGATTTTACCATACAGGTCAAGCCCGATGGAGGCGCCTATACAGTGGCATACCGGGGAACCGGCTATACAAATCCCATGGGTAAAGTACAGGTATTCGATATCGGAACGCAGAAGGCCCGGTACGTGAAAATCGATGCGACGAAGCTGGGCGAGCCGGTGACCGGGGAGAACGGCTTGTATCGTTTGCAGCTTGCCGAGGTTGAGGTTTTTAACAATAGTACTACCGCACTGCTGAATCTTGCAACAAAGGCTTCCTTATTATCTCCTCAACGGAAAACAATAAAGGTCTTCGGTTCCAGGTTTAATATACCTCGGGAATTTGAGGGAAAACCAATAGAACTTACCGTGTATGATCTGAGCGGGAAATGCATACAGAAAGCAATAGTCAATAGACGGTCGTTTGATTTGCAAAAAGAGTACGGCATTTCGAGGGGCGTTTACATCGTGCGATGCGCCGAGTGAGAAAAGAACGGGCTGAAAAAGCCCGTACTATGGAAACATTCCATCCGTCTTGTAATACCTTCTGAAATAAGGGTTACCAGCAAACCGATCTGCAAGGTTTCCAAAATCCCTCAAAAATAGGATCGGCGAAACCGAGTTAGCGTTTTTCGCTCAATTTCGCCGATTATTGGTAGCGGGGCTTGGATTCGAACCAAGGACCTTTGGGTTATGAGCCGTTGCCCTATGGCGACTATGGCGTTTATAGCACTAAAATCGGCAGGCGGAAGCACCATATTCAACATATTCGCCACAGAAATGGTTTCCAAAATGGTTACCAAATTTCAGGAAGGGTGCATAACGGACGGAATTTTTTCCATAGAAGGACGGGCCTATTATTTTGCCACAAACCTGTACAGATAGACACACTTCGCAAGAGGGGCCCGGTCGGCTGCGGATGCCTTATAAATATGATAACCTGCGCCCAGAATGCCGAACTGCTTAACCATAATGCGTTTGCCATCGAGGCCATAAAGTTCCAACCGCACGCTCGCCTTTGCGGGTATAAAGAAACGGAGAGAACTTGCTGTCAAGAGAGCGAGCGAACGCCCGCTTTTAACAAACGGTGCAATGGATTGCCGTGCGGAAGTTGCCTTGTCGTGCCCTGTCGCGACCCGTAAACTGTCACGTGGCAGAAGACGAAGGCTGACAGAATCGGTATAGGGGGAACCCATGGCGAGCGACCCTTCGTAATTGCCCCAGTCAAGCGACGGGTAATACCACTGATTGTTAACGATCATTTTCCAGGGGTTGCTGCCTGAACCGTCCTGCGTTGAGAACGCGTCGATGACTAAGTAGGTGTTGCTCGACGAGGCGTTTCTGGTCCCTTTAACAACGACTCTGATCGTGTGGGTCGCGTTTGTCAGGTTGCTTCGTGAAAAAAGCGTCTGTTGATATATTTTGCCTGATGAACTGTAGCAATCGATGTCCTGCTGTGCAAGAACATTGTCTATATAGACATCTGCGATACCCATATTATTGTTTTTCACGCTGATCCAGGCGATGGACGTGCCGGTAAAGGTGTATTCCGCCGAGGCGCCCGCGGTGTTGTTATATACCTCGGTCCCGGCCCAGTCACCGGCATCGGCATACTGCTGCCACGTGCCGGTGTAGGTGATGCTTGCGCTCCGGTCGTCAATCATGCCCGGGGAAGAGATCGATCCTTTCTCCATGCGGAGCGCGTCGTTACCGTCGGACTCGACCCGCACTCCCCAGGTGCTTCCGGTTAAAAACGCCCAGGCAGCGTAGATGTTCTCCTTGGTGCTGCGGAAATCGTTTGTGCCGCGGTTGCCCTGGTCAGTGTTTGAATAGAGGAAATAATTTTTGATATCGCTGCTGTGGGGCCACGAAGGGGCCTGCCGATACTGCTGGTTTTGCGCAGGGGCAAACAACCGCGACGCACTCCCTGAGGTACGGCCGATATGGTCGGCAGGGTAAAAATCCCAGAGTCCGCGGCGTTGCCAGGAGATCGTGTCGACGGTTGAAGGAACTTCGAAAGTGATTCCGGCTTCCGAGTTTCCGGTTATGGCGCCGGTTGTCGAATAGACGGTTCGCATAAGGCCGTTACCATCGATCTTGACGGTAAAGGTGCATTGCAGCGTTCCATACGTGCCGGCGATGACGGCGGTTGTCCACGTCGTTCCCCGGGTTACATTGATGGTGGTAAGGTTCCAGGTGCCTGGGTCTACAGGGGTCAGATTGAGCCATGGCCCTCCGGTAATAAGTTGTGTACCGCCGGCAGTTGCTTCACTGATAAGACCCGTTGTTTTTGAAAAGATTACGCTGAAATCAGCGCCCTGTACCGTATAGCTCGATGCAGTCTCGGTCACTGTCGGGGCGCTGCCTCCTGGCGCGGGAAAAACAATTTGACCTTGACCGAATTTCAACTCAAACTCGTCGACCATGATCGAATCCGGGGTGAAAAGACGAAGATGCAGCTTGTCCCCAGGGGCGTAGGCGCCCACCGGTATGAGCAGCGTGCCGTTTGCATGAGGTGCAAGGTTCGGGCCCATGAGTGTCCCTGAATTGGCTGTCGAACCGCTCAGGGCCCAGGCGATGCGTACTTCATTCAGGTTGGTGTGGTCGAACCAGTTTTTGATGGAAATTGAAACGGTTGATCCGGTTCCTGGATAGGGGAGCGGTGCATTTGCGATGCGGACAGGGGAGTAGGCCTTTTTCGTAAGCCAGTATTCAGGCTTCTGGCGACGCCAGACATCAAAAATTCCCCATTCTCCATATCCGACCACCTGGCCGTTTGGCAGATGGAAAACTTCGTCGATGGTTCCCCAGATGGCCCCACCAAGGCACCCGGAGGCAGGGAACATGCTCTCCCAGAAGCGCTTGATGCTTTCCCCCCAGAAGTTCCGTACGCCGGGATCGCGTTTCTGTTCGTCAAGGTTATAACAGGGGACATGGGCAAATTCGTCGTGCAGTTGCGGTTTGCCGGTACTGCCCAGGTTCGCGTTCCAGTTGGGATAGTGGTTGCTGTAAATATCGTAGCCGGTTGTGGGTCCGGTGGTGGGATAGCTGAATATTACCGGGCGCGACGGGTCTTCGATCTGGGCATAGCTCCGTTCGAGCTGAAAGTTCGATCCCCAGTTGCTTTCATTGCCCAGCGACCAGATAATGACGCTTGGGTGGCTTCGATGGCTCTCGATCTGCTCGCCGAACTGTTGCATGAACATAGTGTCTTTTGACGCGTCGTTCCAATAGGTCGGGCCGCCCTGACCCAGGAAGCAGACCGCTGCCTCATCCTCTGCATAAACGCCGTGTTTGTCACACATGGCCAGAAATTGTTCGAGCGGCGGATAGTGCGAGGTGCGGAGAAAGTTGATATTTGCGTTTTTATAGAGCAGTACGTCCTGTTCCGCAAGACTGTCGAGGCTTACTCTTCCGAGCAGTGGATGCATGCTGTGCATGCAGCCGCCGCGCAGCTTTACTTCGGCACCATTGACGAGCATTCGGTTGCCGGAAACCACGACATTTCTGAATCCGATTTTTCGCGAAAACTCTTGGGTAATCGCCGTACCCGACCTGACGCGGACATAGAGTGTGTACAGGTTCGGATGTTCGGCGTCCCATTTTATGGGTGCGGTAACAGGGATGGAGATTGAGTCCTCGCGAACCGATGACGAAAGCTGGATTGTGGATGAGGTGAGATTAACCGCGGCGCCGGCTGGGTCGGTCAGGTGTAATTCTATGGTTGCTGCTGTCCCGGCTGAAAATGCCATGCCACCCCATACTTTAAGTGTCGCATTTGTATAGGATGCATCGAAATCGGTCTCTACATGGACGCGTGTGCAGTAGTCCTGAGGTACGGCAAACAGAGTCACATTCCGTAAAATGCCTCCGATGAAATGTTTGGCATACATGGAACCGATTGAGATATCATCGCTCAAGTCGGTGATCGCCACGGTCAGCGTTGCCGTCTGGCCCGGTGTAACGAGCGAGGTAATGTCGCAGTTCCACGAGGTAAAGCCGCCGTAGTGGCTGCGTACGAACGTCCCGTTCACCCATACACGTGCCTGCGAATAGACGCCGTCGAACCGCAGGAATATTTTTTTGCCGGCAAAATCGGCTGGAATCCCAATTGTTTTCTTGTACGGGTACTCGGTATTCTGGCTTATGGCAAATCCCTGCATTGCAGGTTCTCCGGGAACTTGGACATCACTCCATGTTGAGGGGTCAACGGAATTCTGCCAGAAACTCGCGGGTGGCGTAAGGGTGAATTTCCAGGTGCCGTTAAGCGAAATGACCGGTGTTGCAACACTGGCAACTGAATCGGGTAACGGGACGATCGTCGGCCGCGGCCAAACGCTATTGGCGTGAGAGGATAAAGCATTCAGGAAAATAACGCACAATAAGAATGGCACGCGTAGTGTCGGAGATAATCTCTTTGGCTTCATCAACCCTCCCATAGAGCTATTTATGCATATTCAGATTAGATAGATCGGCGCGTTTTTGAGTTAATATCCGTTTTGTGTCTAAATTAAGCTCACGCTAAATCCCCTGTCAAGCAAAGCTCATTTGGGTAATCTGGAATTTCCATTTTCACAGCAACGTCATCGCTTCCTATGGAACAATTCCATCCGATCTGTTGCGCTCCGGTAGTAGTGATAAAGAATATTGATAATCTAAACAAACAGAAGTATACTACTGTTACCAGAACCACCTCTTAACTTTAACAAACTATTGCCCAAAACCTTTTGAAGACGCACAAAATCAAATTTCCTAACAGCCCCCTGCGGCAATAGGAGTAGGGTGTTGAACATATTAACAAATAAAAAGGAGCTTTTATGAAGCTATCCCCTGTAATTTTGCAGAAAAAATCAGCGTGTTCACCGGGTGTGGACATGAAGGTCATCAAGACTTGTATCGGCGTCGCGTTGCTGGTTGCCACCCTGTTTGTTCCCGGCGCTTTCGCCGCCTGCACCGTCGTGCCGTACACGAGTGACGCCAACACCGTCCTGTTGGACCATTTGGACGGCTCCACGAGCGCGAGCATCAATGCCTATAGTGTCGGCAGCGGGTGCAGTGGCACTCCTTGGACCGCCGCGACGCCGTCCTATGCCTATAGCGCCGGGCAGAGCGGACTCGGGCAGGCCATCACGATGAGCCCGCCTGCGGGCCAGCCGGCCGGTTCGGCCTCGTACCTGCGGTATTCCACGCAGGACATTTTATGCCAGGCCAACGGCACTATTGAGTTCTGGGTTTATCCGACGGCCTATAGTTTAAGCCTCGCGGACCAGGGGCAATATTACAACTCCTGCTGGGGTTGGACGTTCCGCATGGGGATCGATGCAAGCGGCCATCTGACCGCCAGCGACTGGGACGGGTCTGGCGACTGGGGTGGGGGCCTGACGTCCAGTCAGATCGTGCCCTTGAACACCTGGAGCCACGTAGCGGTCACCTGGGGGAGCGCCGGGGTCAAGCTGTATCTCAACGGCGTGCAGGTGGGGAGTTATTCCTCGACTCATTGCCCGGCCAGCGGTTACGGGGGGTATCTGCTGATGCCCTGCGGGACCTCCGCGGGTGTCAGTTGTACCATCGACGAACTGAGGATCTCGAACGTACAGAGGACCAGCTTTAACTTATGTGCGATGACGGCGACGAAGGACACGCCGAACCCGACGGCAACGGCAATAAGCGCTCCAAAGGTTTTCAAGGTTGTCGGCGACAGATTTGTTGTGCCGAAAGAATTTGTGGGTACGATGGCGTTTATCAGCGTATATAATCTGTCAGGGAAGAAGTTGGGGAGGATTGCAATAGGAAATAATAGACAGCCGGTTGATTTAACGATGGTTAGGGGAAATGCCAGGGGCGTGCTGGTGACGAGGGTGGAGAGGTGAAATTAACAAGATGAACAACGAAGTTGTGCTGCGATTATTGACGTGAAGCCGTCCTATGGAAAAATATCATCCGCTATGCCGCCTTCCTGTAAAAGGAGAATGCAATTTTACTGAAAAGGGCTTTTTCTACAGCCCCGTTATGTGAGAGGATGGAACCATAAAATGATTGAATCAGACAAACTCATTCAGCAGATATCAAATAAGCTCCGTGAGGAGAAATATGATGTAATAAAAAATAATCAAGAATTAGTTATTAAACTTCCTATGTTTTGTAGCGTAACCGCTCAGACAGATAATAACCACCTTAATATCAAG
>CAISVC010000215.1 GCA_903888815.1 uncultured Fibrobacterota bacterium | reverse complement strand
AAGCTACAACCCCCATATCGATTTCTTTTCGTATATCAATCCAACCCTGATTTTTATAAATGGTACATGGCTCTTTCTGTTTTTCATAAATGGTCTGTACCGGGAATGGTACAAGGAATCACGGTTCGATGAATTCGTACTGGTCGCACGGGCAGTGGCGATCGGCATTTTTTTTATTTTTTTATTGACAAGTTCAAAACAGATCAGCGACTTTGCGGCTACCGGCAACTGGAAGATTCTCCTGACCCGCACCAAGCTTGCGACTCTTTTCACCTACGGAGGATGCATGCTTTTTTTCTCGACAATATCACGGTTTTCCATACACTCGCTGCTTTCGATCCTCTTTTCACGCGGCATCGGCGTCAGCAAGGTGATCATTGTCGGCGCCAACAGTTCGGGCGAACTGCTGGTAAAAGAGATTCATGCTTATGCGCGGCTCGGTTACCGCGTCAGCGGATTTATCGACGACGATGGCAGAAAAAAAGGGACCACTTTTGCCGGTTATAAGGTGCTTGGAACATATTCGGACATGCCCGCGATAGTAAAAAAAGAGAAAATTCCAGCGCTGATTGTAACGCATGTCAGCGGCTCAGCGAACGAAATCCTGAAGATATTGAACTATTGCGGCGACATCAAAGTGACAATCTATATGGTGCCATCGCTTATGGACGTTATCGCCGGGCACCTTAAGACCCATCAGATCTTCGGCATCCCGCTTTTAGTGCTGCTCCAGGATCATATGCCGTCCTGGGAGGCGGATATCAAACAGCTGATGGACATTCTCGTTTCCGCCGCAGTGCTTTTACTCGGCGCGCCTTTCTGGCTCATGGTCGCTGCGGCGATTAAAATCAATTCTCCGGGGCCGGTGATTTACAAACAGTTACGGGTGGGCCGCAACGGAAAAAATTTCATCGTCTATAAATTCCGTTCAATGTATCGGGATGCGGAAAAAAGGTCCGGCCCCACCTGGGCATCCAAGAATGATCCCCGCGTTACAACGGTCGGAAAATTCATACGCAAAACGCGGCTCGACGAGATCCCTCAGTTTTTCAATGTTTTCAAGGGTGAAATGAGCCTCGTGGGCCCCCGGCCGGAACGGCCGTTCTTCGTCGAGCAATTGAAGACCGAGATCCCCTGGTATGTCCGCCGCATCAAGATGAAACCCGGCATCACGGGCTGGGCGCAGGTAAAACACAAATACGATGCCTCTATCGAAGACGTGAAGCAGAAAGTCATGTACGATCTTTACTATTTTGAAAACATGTCCCTCTCCCTCGACATCAAGATCATCCTGCAGACCTTCTGGGTGGTGCTGACCGGCAAAGGCGCGCACTGATTCCTGGGGGTTATTTTATTTTGTCTTAATCACCCCCCGCGCTATGTACCATACTTACTTCGTCAGAATGACAATCAATACCGGCGGGTCGGTTTCGCCCGCAAAGGCAAGCGGAATCTGAAGAGCGGGATACTTCCGGTCATTGATAATAATTTCATTATCCCTGATTTCGGAAATCGTCCGCACGTTCTGCATGCCTAGTACCGCGCCGTTCCTTTTAAAGAGCACTTTGACATTCGGCAGCGGTGAAAGCTGTGCCAAAAACTGTTCATCGATGACCATTCCGCCCAGCGCATAAAAAGTAATGCTGTCGGCTATGGTAAAGGCCGCTTTGGCCTGGAGCGTCAGCATTTTCTGATCAACGACATTATCCTCAATGATCTTCGGCTCGTTCGAAAGCAGTGCGACCTTTTCGGATATCCTGTTGCCTCTGCTTGCGGGAAAATGGCCTGAAGAAAGAATCGTACCCGTGGAATCGGTGATTTCAAGAAGCGAAAAACCCATGGGTTT
>CAISVC010000214.1 GCA_903888815.1 uncultured Fibrobacterota bacterium | reverse complement strand
TTTTTCCATGATTGCTTATTAGCAACCATGACCGTGGTTGTTTCCATCACCACATCGATGATGCGGAGGCGGTTTGCCCGGAGCGAAGAACCGGTCTCGGTCAGATCGACGATCGCATCGACGAGACGCGGCGGTTTGACTTCGGTCGCCCCCCACGAAAATTCCACCTTGACAGGAATCTTTTTTATCCGGAAATACCGTTTTGCCGTCTCGACCAGTTCAGTTGCGATCCGTTTGCCGCGAAGGTCTTCCGGCCTTTTGAAAGGAGAATCTTCGGGAACGGCCAGGACCCATTTGCACTTCTGCCGGGAGTTCTTGCCGTATTTTAGCTCTGCAACCTCGACGATGCTCGCGTTATTTTCGGTTATCCAGTCCTGACCCGTGATGCCGGCATCGAGAATGCCTTCTTCGATATATCGCGGCAGTTCCTGCGGTCGCATGATCACAAGATCAAGTTCGGCATCATCGCAGGAAGGGAAATACGATCGGTCGTCTTTCCGGATGTGTATCCCTGCTTTAGTAAAAAGCGACAGGGTGGCTTCCTCAAGACTTCCTTTTGGCAAACCGAGAGAAATTTTCATGGTAACCCCGCTGGTGAAGGGTATAGTGCTATTTTCCAAGTTTTTCTTTGAATGCTTTTGTCAATGCCGGAACCACCTGCGAGACATCGCCGACGATTCCCAGGGAAGCAATCTGGAAAATATCCGCGACCGGGTCCCGGTTGATCGCGATAATGAATTCGCTCGACTGCATTCCCGCCATATGCTGTACCGAACCGGATATGCCGCAGGCAATATAGAGTTTCGGGCATACGGTTTTACCGGTCTGGCCCACCTGATGGGAGTAGGGGATCCATCCGGCGTCAACCGCAGCACGGCTGGCGCCCACCGCTCCTCCGAGCACTTCCGCAAGATCCCGGAGCAGCGCAAAGTTTTCCGGCTTCCCGATGCCGCGTCCGCCGGCAACGATGATGTCGGCTTCGGCGATATTCACGGTCGATTCCACTTCTTTGACAAAATCGACTATTTTCGTCCGCTCTGCAACAGCGCCGTTTTCAAACCGCCGGACCATCACCTCGCCCGTTCGCACCTCATTTCTCAGCGCCGGTTTCATCACTTTATGGCGGACCGTTGCCATCTGCGGCCGGTGGTGCGGGCAGATAATGGTCGCCATCAGGTTGCCGCCAAACGCCGGCCGCGTACCGAGCAGCAGCCGTCTTTCAGTGTCGATCTCGAGTTTCGTACAGTCGGCAGTGAGCCCTCCATAAACACGCGCGGCGACTTTCGGAATGAACGAACGGCCGATGGCGGTGGCGCCGGCAAGGAAAATAGCAGGTTTGGTTTCCGCAATAAAATCGGCGACGATGGTCGCATAGCGTTCATCGCTGAAATGCGTGAGTACCTCGCCGTCCATATAGTACACCTTGTCGGCGCCGTATTTTACAAGCTCTTCTGCCTGCTTCTGCATTGCCGAGCCGATGCACACGGCGATAAGCCGTTCACCAAGCCGGTCAGCCAGTTTTCTGCCCTCGCCGAGCATTTCGTAGGAGACGCCGGCGACAATTCCGTGACGCTGCTCGATGAACACCGCGACATTTTTGTATTGGCTGATGTCAACTCCGCTGCCCGAATGGTCTTTCGTGATCGTGATCGCGGCATATTTTCTGCATGCCTCGACGCACGCCGCGCAGAGGTTGCATGTGGCGGTGTCAATGACCGCTTTCTTGTCAATTACCTCAATCGCATTGAGCGCACATGCCTTAACACAGAGACGGCATCCGATGCATTTTTCAAGATCGATTTTTATTCCCATGAAGCTTTCTTATTTATTTGATGACGTTGAGTTCCAGTACCGTTGCCACAATTTTATCAACGAGCTGCGGCACTTCGCCGCTTACTTTCTCTCCACCGCTTTTGCGTTCGGGTACGAACGAACGCAGCACCTGCGTGGGGCTGCCGGTCAACCCGATTTTTCCCTTTTCCGCCTGCAGTGTTGCAGCATCCAGCATAACCAACTTTGCCGACCTGGCGCGCATTTTTCCCTTGAGCGATGCCATGCGCGGTGTGTTGATCTCTTTGACCACCGTTATCAGGCCTGGCAGCGACATTTCGACGATATCGTACCCTTCCTCCATGAGGCGCTCGACCCTGATGGCTCGCTCGGAAATTTCTTCAACTTTGCGGACCCATGCGACAAAAGGAAGGCCGAGCATTTCCGCCACACCCGGACCAACCTGCGCCGTATCGCCGTCAATCGCCTGCTTGCCGCATATGATAAGATGCGTTTCGCCCATCGCTTTGATTCCTCTGGCAAGCGTATAGGACGTCGCCCAGGTGTCGGATCCGGCAAAGGCGCGGTCAGTGATCAGATACCCTTTATCGGCGCCCATGGCAATTGCCGACCGCAGAGCAGTTTCAGCCTGCGGCGGACCCATGGTGATCACTTTGACGATTGTGCCGGCGATACGGTCTTTTATGCGCAGCGCCTCTTCAATCGCATATTCGTCAAACGGATTGACGACCGCTTCGACCCCGTCGCGGATAAGGGTACCGGTTTCAGGGTTGATTTTGACCTGCGTTGTTCCCGGTACCTGTTTGATGCAGACTGTAATATTCACCTGCGCGCTCCTTCTTGTCTGGAAAAATATTTGAAAAACTTTAGAAAAATACTTATTAACGGCTGATCGGGCAAAGAGGAAAACCTGTTCAAAACAGTTCATCATTCCACGCCTGAACTTATTTTCTAATCTATTTGCCGGACTCAATGCTGTTCGATATAAATATATTACCAGAGCCGGCCGACATTCCGGGTTTTTCCGGCAAGCGAGTGCGATCATGAATGCAATAGAACTTCTGGTGGCGATGCGCTATCTTCGCGGCAGACGGAAGATCGGAACCTATGTAACTGCGATCGGCGTCTGTCTGGGCAGCTTTGTGCTCGTTATTGCGCTCTCGATCGCCAATGGGTTCGAAAAAGAGGTGCGCGACCGGATCGTCGGCACCCTTGCGCATGCAAAAATCTATCAGAATCACAACATCGCGGTTGAAAACTGCGATTCCCTTCGCAACGTGGTGCTCCGCCAGCCGGGTGTTACTGCCGCCGCACCTTATATTACCGGCAAGGGCGGGATCGAGCACGAACAGGTGCAGGAAGGTGTCCTCATCATGGGCGTCTCCGATTCGCTTGAACCGACAGTAACCGACATCGCCAGGGCGGTCAAGTTCGGCCGCTTCAAGCTTGATTCGTTACAATCGAACCGCGGCCGTTTCTTTCCCGGTATTATTATCGGTCTGGGGCTCGCCGATAAGATGGGGGTGCGTCAGGGTTCAGAGGTGGTGCTTATGGCGCTTGCATCGTCGGATGGCGATGCAGAACCAACGCCTAAAATGATGCGCTTTACCGTGACCGGCATTTTTGAGACCGGTATGTATGAGTACGACCTTAATCTTGTCTATATTTCAATTGCAAAGGCGCAGCAACTCTTCAACATTAAAGGCGTTGAAGGAATCCAGATCAGGACCGTCGACCTGTTCAAGGCGGGCGAGATCGCCGGCAAAGTGCGGGAAGCGCTCGGCGGCTATCCATTTCGCTCCACCGACTGGGAGTCACAGAATAAGTCGCTTTTCAAGTGGATGAAACTCGAACGGCTCATCATTTTCATCGTCATTTCACTCATTATGGTGGTAGCGGCGCTCAATATAGTCTCATCGCTTATTACGACGATTTTTGAAAAGAGGGGCGAAATCGGGATTCTTATGGGTATGGGCGCGACCTCGTCGTCGATTCTGCGCATTTTCATGCTCTACGGCATGGTGGTCGGCTTTGTCGGTTCAACGGTCGGTGTTTTGCTGGGCGTCCTGGTTTGCTACATTCAATACCGCTGGCGGTTGATCCCCTTGCCGGGCGATGTTTACTTTATCGACACGCTGCCCGTGATAATCCGGAGCATTGATGTGGCTGCCGTGTATGTCGTTGCCAATGTCATTGCATGGTTGACCACCATTTATCCGGCGTATAAGGCGTCGAAGACGCTGCCGGCGGAATCGATCAGATATGAATAATACAATGGTTGACGTTCAACATCTTAAAAAAACTTTTATTGATGACGCTGGAGCGTTTGATGTCTTAAAAGATGTCTCCTTTTCCGTAAGCAAAGGTGAGATGATTGCGCTGCTTGGTGTATCCGGAGCAGGGAAGACCACACTGCTGCAGATTCTCGGGGGGCTTGACCGGCCGACATCCGGAGATGTGCTGTTCGAGGACAGGAGCCTCGCGAAGCTCACGCTTCGCGAGCTGTCATTTTTTCGCAACCGTAATATAGGCTTCGTGTTTCAGTTCCATCATCTTCTGCCCGATTTCACGGCGTTCGAGAACGTGCTTATTCCCGGCATGATTGCCGGCAGGAACCGTTCGTGGTGCGAGAAACGCGCCAAAGAACTCCTCGCTGTTTTCGGACTCGAACGCTGCAAATCGCACTATCCTACCGAACTTTCAGGCGGGGAACGCCAGCGGGCAGCGCTTGCCCGCGCGCTTGTCAATGACCCCGCGCTTGTACTGGCCGATGAGCCCACCGGTAATCTTGACCGGGGAAACGGAGAAATACTGCTGGAATATTTCCGCAAGGCGAATGGGGAACTGCGGCAGACCTTTATTATCGCCACGCACAACAGCCAGCTCACTGCGGGTATGCACAGGATTATGCACCTTGAGGATGGAACAATAAAGTAGGGGCAACCGGCGGGGCGGCCCCTACTTGTCTTTTTTAAACAGCCGCTCACTGTCTTTGATAAAC
>CAISVC010000213.1 GCA_903888815.1 uncultured Fibrobacterota bacterium | reverse complement strand
TAACGCGACGCAATATTTCAGGATGTACTGGGGCAGGGCAACCGCCGCAGACTCATCGAAAGGCGCAAGTGTGTTCGACACTGCCAACGGGTTTTCGGGCGTATGGCATTTGAACGAGACACCCGGCGGTGCGGGCAGCATCAGGGACGCGACGCTCAGGGCGATTCACTGTACCCCGCAGGGCGCAATGACCGCAGCTAATTCGGTTGACGGTAACATCGGCAAAGCGATATCCTTTGATGGCAGCGACGATTACCTTCGCTCCGCAGCAAACGCCAATCTGGGCATGACCGGAGATCCGGCCTTTACCCTCACCGCCTGGTGGAAATCCTCCATGTTCCAGTACGACGGCTCCGTGGTTTCGTACGGATCGGCAGGAGCTTCGAGAGTGATATCGATCGTGGACGGCTCTGGCTATGTCTACAGCGTCCACTATGGCAATGATCATCTGTTCAATAATGCGCCCTTGAACGTCGGAAGCTGGTACCATATTGCGATCAAATACAATCCTGCCGCAAGCGCTGAAAGCTGTTTTGTCAATGGCACGTACAAGGAAAGCTGGGCTCCGGGCAATCTTGCGCTCACTGCGCCCGACCTGCTGTACATCGGCGCCTCAACGTGGCACGGCGTGAAAATAGGCCCCAGCATTATCGATGAAGTCACCATTGCAAAGGTGCAGCGTTCAGCGGCATGGATCAAGTTGGCCTATGAGAACCAGCGGGTACCGATTACCGCAGCGCCGGTCGTTTCGTATCCGCTGAGCCGTGTAACCGTTCTTACCAACACATTCATGAACCCTTTGACCCCGACCATTACCGGGGTGTTCGACAGTCTGCGCATCTCTCCGGACCTGCCGTTTTATTTCATGTTTGACCAGCTGACCGGCACCATCTCGGGTTGGACCGATATCGAAGGGGTCAGGGATATGCCCTACATTATCAGAGCGTACAATGAAAGAGGCGTCGGAGCGGATACCGTATATTTTTCTTTCCTGCTGGATACCACTACGCGCGTCTTTGTTCCAAAGACTGTAGAATCATCGTATACCTTTTTAGGGATTTCCCGTTGTTCCCGGAATAAAATTATCTATTCGGTTGCATCTCCTGAAAATGTAACAGCGTTGAGCTTTGCGCTCTATAATTGCCGGGGAACGGCTGTCTGGCAGGAAAAAATTCCGTGCTGCCGGATACGGAGCGGCAGGCAATCGCTTGCGATTACCGGAAGGCTTCCGTCCGGGAGTTATTGCCTTGAAATGAAAATAAGTGATCGTAAAAGGAAAGATACCCTGGCAAAAAGAATTACTGCGGTACTTATTCCATAGATTTATCGCGACGCGAAAAGAAAACGAGGCGATTCTATCGGATTCCGCAGGGGTATAGTTACGGTGAGAGAAAAACTATCATTAATAAAAGTTAGAGAGGAGAGAGGCTGTTATATGTCAAAAAAAGGATTTATTGCCGTTGCGGCATACATGCTGCTGGGTGCTGGTTTTGCGGCAGCAGGCATTGTCGAGGAGGACAGCGTCAAGATCCGGTTCCACGGATATATGGGATTTGAAACCGAGGAGATCGTGGCCGGACGTTTCAGGAACGCTCCCCGGGCCGTCGTTGACCACCGCTGGGGCGGAAACACCGTTGGCAATCTTACGGCAGATGCAACGCTGAGCGAGCGCGCAAGGCTGCTTCTTACCCTTGAAGGCAGATGGTGGCTGGGCAATTACCCGCAGGAAATCGCGACATCCGCTGTACATCAGGGACTTGAAAACTATGCGGCATTTTATGTGTATCAGGCGCAGGGAATTTATTCAATTCTCAGGGAGGAAAATCGTTCTCTCGATTTCAGCTTCGGCATTATTCCCTTTAAATACAATCCCGAAGTAAAAAACCTCGGCGAATATCTTTTCAGGAGCACATGCTATCCCGGGATTATTTTCAGCGGCTTCGATTTTGCGCAGGACCGGCTTTCAGGCCTCCGTCTGAATTACCGACAGCATACTTCACTCGGTGACCTTACTGCCGATGCCTTTGTCCTTTCAGAACGTGAGATCCGTCCTTTCGGCG
>CAISVC010000212.1 GCA_903888815.1 uncultured Fibrobacterota bacterium | reverse complement strand
GGCGGCCTGTGCTTATCTTGCTTTTGGAATGAAAAAGGTGAACTTGCTTCCCCTTCCTTCTTCACTTTCTACTGTTAGGCCGCCGCCATGCAATTCTACGATGTACTTAACTATGGAGAGCCCTATGCCTGTGCCGCCGATTTTCTTCACGGCGGGGCTGTCCACTCTATAGAACTTTTCGAATATTTTTGGCAGAGCGTCCCTTGGTATTCCGAGTCCCTGGTCAGAAACCGACACATAAAATCTGGTGCCCCTGTCTTCCATGGTGATATGAATATCCCCGCCATCCGGTGAATACTTGACGGCATTCGAAAGGAGGTTGCTGACGACCTGTATTATCTTATTTCTGTCGATCGTTATTTTCTCAGTTTTCTCAGGAGCCGCGAGAAATATTCTGTGCTTTGCCGAAGCGCTCTTGAACGTATTGTATGCTGTGTTTAATAGTTCTTTGAACTCTACCTCTTCCGGGGAGAGGCTCAGTCCCTTGCCCGCGTCTATCCTTGACAGGTCAAGCAGGTCACCTATGAGCGCACCCAGCCGCAGGGTCTCTTTGTTAATAATGCTTGCATAGCCTTTAATTTTCTCCGCATCCAGGTTCCTCATCATTATCAGCTCGCTGTAGGCCTGTATCGGTGTCAGCGGTGTCCGGAGCTCGTGTGAGACCATGTTTAAAAAGTCGGTCTTCATCCTGTCAATTTCTTTTGACTCTGTGATGTCCCTGAATACCGCGACCGTTCCTGCGGTCTCGCCTAGTTCGCCTATTATGGGCGCGAAGACAGCGGCGAATGTATGCTCCCTGTTTCCTATCTTGAATACGACCTCTTCGCGCAGGGAACTCTTTGAGCTTGAGACCTTCGAAAAATTATCTATAACCTCCCTGTTCGAAATGCTTTCCTTAATGGCTTTGTTTATGACCTGTTCGGACTTTATCGAGAATACCTTTTCGGCGAGTCTGTTTGCCATAACTATTTTGTTTTCCCGGTCAACGGCAATAACTGCATCTTCCATGCTTTGTACTATGGATTCGATACGCTGCTTTTCTATTGCCAGGTTTATGTTGACCTTCTTCAATTCTTTGTTCAACTGTTCAGCGCGCTCTTCCAGATGTTCGTACAGGTTTGTATTCTCAATGGCTATAGCGGCCTGCGACGCCAGGGCCTCCAGGAATTTTATCTCGCTTTCCGAAAAGCTTTCCGCACCTAATCTGTTCACCACCTGGACGACGCCTATTATCTGGTTTCTTACCTTGAGTGGTACGCAGAGGATTGACCGGGTGATGAAATGTGTTTCTGCATCGACGCGTTTGGCAAAACGCGGGTCTTTTGACACATCCGGCACGAGCAGCGATAGTCCCGTAGAGGCCACCCAACCGGCTATACCCTCGCCCTTTTTCAGCCGGATCTTCTTGACTTCATCTTCTTTCGGGCCCGTGGCGACTTCAAAATAAAGTTCATCTGTTTGCCGGTCAATAAGGAATACAGAGCTTGCTTCTGCCTGCATGACACGCTCCGCCGACTGCATGATAATCTTCAACAGCTGTTTTAGGTAGCGCGTGGAGTTTATTACTATGCTTATCTCCATCAATGCCGCCATCTTGGCGAGCTCTTCTTCCTTTTCCTTGTTTACCTTCTCGGTTATGTACTCCTGTAAGGAAAGCTCGACTGTCACGTTAAAAAGGTTCAGGATTAAGTCAGCCAGTTCTTTTATCCTGTCCGGCGCAAGAAACATCGATTTCTCGAATGCAGCCTTAAGCATGCCGTAATCGATGCCGTAATCGCGGCTCATCTTCTTCAGTCCAGTCTTGCTCCATGCGGGGTCTGCGCATAATCCGACTATAATAAATAACCTTTTCCCAAAGCAATCAGCCGAGACACAGAAGTGCGAGAAGCCGCACGTATCGCACTTGACGATTCCGGTTTCTTCATTTAAGTTTTCAACCTTGAAATCCGCGCATATGGCGGCGGCTTTTCCGGAGGTTTTCAGAAGATCGCATACGGCGGAAAAGTTGCTTTCCGGTATATTGATGGACCCGTCTTCGCTCACTACTTTTATACTGACGCCTAAAACCCTGGAGATTCTGTTCTGAATATCTTCCCAGAGCCGGGTATTGAAAACTTTGGAATAAGCGGTCTCAGACTGTCTTATGCCTTCCACTTTTTTTCCCATTTATTTCCCTTCCCCGTCCCCTCTATTATTAGAAGAGGTTAGGGGGATTCAAAAACAAGCTCAAACAATTACTAAAGAGTGACCAGCAGAGGGAAACGCAAAGCACTTTCCGAAAATTATCCTGCTTTTCCCCTCAATCTGCCTTCCCGTATTTTCGGTACGCATCTGATATACTAGCCGGTAAAAGGTGGCTTTGTTAACGAAACAAGTATAGGAACAAGTCCCATGCATGTCAAGAAAAAAGCCCGCCCTGAAGAAGAGAAGAGTGGAGTATGTCTGCGCCGGCGAGAATCGGACTGCGAGAAGGCGGCCTGAAATTGAATTGCAAACGATGAGGGCGCTCGTGCGACAGATCCGACCGGG
>CAISVC010000211.1 GCA_903888815.1 uncultured Fibrobacterota bacterium | reverse complement strand
TCCAGCGACTCGCCGAACTCACCCCCGCAGCCTGGGCCGCCCGGAACCAGTAGCCCGAACGGCCGCCCACGTCAAGTATGGCGTTGCTCTGACGCTTACAGTACTTCTGCCCTTTGCGGAACGCCTCTTCATCCACTCCCAGCCGCGGCAACGGCTCCGCTTGTCTCCGCTCCAACCCGCGCTCGCCGGCCCGCTTTTCCACTACAAAGCCGGAATCCCCGATTACACGCAGGAATACCAATATCGGTTTGATGTTGCACTATACTGTAGATGCAGGCAACGAGCGACATGCCAAAGCGATATCATCTGAACCGGCCTGATTTGCCGCGGGCTGTGGTTGTTGGGTTGCGAACTTGCCGAAATGTCAAACGCCGGCAGCGCATGCGGGCCGCCAGCGGGCAAATGACCGCCGCGCCTCGAGTGCAGGGGCGGCGCGCGGAAATGGAAATTCCCACCAGTCTCAAAAGGAGCCATTGCATGTTAAAAAAGGTGTGCGGTTTTTCAAGGATTGCTTTGATTGGGTTTGCCTGTTTGGCCTTTGTTTCCCTGAGCTTCGGGCAGCAGACATTCGTCGGCGCTCACGGCAGGCTCAGCGTTAAAGGAAACAAAATCGTCGATAAGAACGGCGATCCCACTACGTTGCATGGAATGTCGTTGTACTGCTGGGCGCCACAGGGGAAGCAGTTTTTCAATACCAGCGCCATCAACCACTTCGCCAAGGACTGGAAGTGCACCGTTATTCGAATCGCCGTCCTGCCCAGGGACTATAAGAACAATCCCACGGATGAAATAGATAGAGTCAAGACCGTAATCGATGCGTGCATTGCTAATGGGATATACGCGATAGTCGATTGGCATGCGATGGGCGGCGCTCAAAACGATGTCGAGTCGGCACAATCCTTTTTCTCGTCCTTGGCGGCTGCATACGGGTAGACTCCCAATATCATGTATGAACCGTGGAACGAACCGGTGCAGGAATCATGGGAGGTCATCAAGGGTTACCATGACGCGATCATATCAAAGATACGCGCTAGCGACCCTGAGAATATCATCATCTGCGGCAGCCGGCACTGGGACCAGGAATGCGCCGAGGCATCTCAGAGTCCTATCACCAGTTCGGCGAACGTCGCCTATTCGATACACTTTTACGCGGCGACTCATCGGCAGTCGCTTCGCGACAACGGATCGAGAGCGCTGAAAAACGGTGTCGCTCTTTTTTCCAGCGAATACGGCACGAGTTCGGCAAGCGGAGGCGGCGCCTATGATCCCGCAGAAACGCAATTATGGTGGAATTGGCTGGATGAGAATAATATCGGTTCCGCGAACTGGTCGGCTGCGGCCCTGGGCGAAACGTCCGCTGCATTTCAACCCGGCGCAAGCGCAGCCGGTCCCTGGACCGATGACATGCTCAAACCCTCGGGCATATTAGTGAGGAATTATATCATGAGCAAATACGATGGTCCCAAGGATGCTGCGAAGGAAGCCCCCAAGGATGCCGCAAAGGATATTGTGGACACGGCGGTTGCGGCC
>CAISVC010000210.1 GCA_903888815.1 uncultured Fibrobacterota bacterium | reverse complement strand
CGCCGACCCCGCCGCCGAAGCCGACCATTTCCATTATGTCAATCTCACCGCACGCAGGCCAGCTGCCCGTCTCCCCCATGGCCCAGAAGGCCGGCCACATGCCTTTCCCGTACACAAGTTTCGCCCGCATTTCGATCCTTCCATACTTCCATGACTTCTTCCGGTGCGTGTTCAGGCTTGCCGACGTGTACGCATGGCCGTTCCAGTTATCGCGCCGCGCCTCGATCACCAGATTTCCGTTTTCGATCCGGGCATTTTCCGGGCGATTGGTATAATACTGGAGTTCCTGATTTCTGATGTACCCGATTTCATAGCCCCACACGCTCGTATCGATGGACGGGCCGTTGAATTCATCGCTCCATACCAGTTGCCAACCGGCCGTTTGCGCTGTTGCCGGCCTTTCAGCAACCGCTGCCATAATGCAGAGAGAAAAAATACACAGGCGATTTCCGGTGAGTTGTATCATTGGTCAGCTTCCTCCGGATCTATTCTTTTTCGATCGGACTTCGTCTTTTACTACTATGCAAATTATCGCAGCGTTTTAGGCTGATCCAGCCGGGTCGATTTCCATACAGTAATATAGCTTCCAGTTTTACCGACGGCAAGCGCTGCATTTTCCCTTGATTATTGCCCCCAAAACCCCTATATTTAACTTTGAAAAATCGAAATACCCGGCAGGCTACTATTTCCATCGCAGCGGAGGAGTGTCGAATTATGAAATCCCTCATTCCCCTTTTTCTGTTTTCTTCCCTGTGTTATTCGCTCTCGGTCGAACCGCCGCTTCCGTCAGGCGCTTTCACCAACTCGGTCAACTTCGACTTCGCTAACAGCCGGTTCGATTTTTTCTGCACGGCAGGCAGTACTACGCTGCGCTACCGGGTGAATGCCGCAGCCGGCCCCATGCTCAGTTCGCTTTCCGCCACGGTCGACGGCTCGTATACCTTCACGCCGAGCAACGGCGGCGGCGCAGGCATGGTTTCCGGCACGACGGAAATTTACCCCTGGAGCGGAGGCGTCTCCTATCGTTTCATCTCCGCGGATTCGCTCCGCGATACGCTGCGGCTTTCCTGGATCATGAGATATGCCGCCGATTCCATTCATGTGCGGTACGGGCTCCTGATGCGCGGCAGGACCCTCACCCTGCGCATATGCACCGATGAGGCGCGGTCGCCGTCGTTCTATCTTGACCGATGCGAACATGCCGCTCATCCGGCGATCGTGCCTATCCCGTATCTCACGCTGTGTAACGTGCTTTTTTCTGGCACTGTTTTCACCTCGATGTTTTTCGACTGGGAAAATACCGACGCCTCGTGTCTTTACGCCGTCGACGGGGTGTTTTCCGACAGTTCGGTTTATTATGCGCAGAACGCTTACTATTACCAGAATAGTGCCGGCCAGCTGCGGCCCGTGAACGAGACCGTGTATCTGACCGTTTCGCCCGAACTCTCCGACGTGCTGCCGGGTGTGCCGAACCCGGTTTCGCCGTATCGGGATCAATCGGCATCGAGGATTTTTATTGATCTCTGGACAGGTCAGTTTTCAGAAGCGGCGAATGCCGTGCACCGCTGCCGCGCGGCAGGACTGCGCGATGCGTGGGTGGAGGTTCATACCTGGCAGCGGGCGGGGTACGACGTCCAGTATCCGGATGTTCTGCCGGCGAACCCTTCACTCGGTGGCACTACGGCGCTGCTCGCGGTCCGCGATTCAGCGGTAAACGCCGGATATCTTTTCGGCCTGCACGAGAACTACGTCGATATGTATGCTGACGCGCCTTCCTATTCGACAACTGCTCTGGCAAAGAATTCTGACGGGACCTTTAAAAAAGCGTGGTTCAATCCCGGAACGCTGCAGCAGTCGTACCAGATAAAACCTTCGCTTGCCGCGCACTACATGGACATCTGGGCGCCGCAGATCCATTCGACCTTCACCACCAGCGCTTCTTTTCTTGATGTTCATTCGGCGGTGAACCCGGGCGATAAAAACGACTACGACGCCGCGGTTACCGGTTCCGGAATGTTCAGGGAGACCCTGCGGCTCTATCGCTCGCTGGGAGCAATCATGCGTGCGTACCATCAGGGGCCGGTATCGGGCGAAGGGGCGGCCCATTTCCTCGACGGCGGTTATTTTGACGATTTCGAGGCGCAGATAAACTCCGGAAGGTCGTGGGGCTGGTGGCAGGGCAGCCGCATGCCGGTCATGCCGGATTTCAAGCTCACGCGTATGCATGCGAGCACGGTGTGTCACGGGGTCGGCTATTATGAAAGATTCTACTCCGATACCACGGGCACGCAGATCGGGAGAAACTGGTCGAGAGACTCCGTGCTCGAGTATATTGCCACGGAACTGGCGTATGGCAACGCCGGATTTGTGCCGTCGGTATATGCCGCGCCGCGCTGGGACAGCATTGTGCAGCTCGAAACCCGCCATGTTCTGCCGGCGCAGAAGCTCTATTGCATGGACTCCGTTGTTTCGATTCGGTACGACGACAACGGCTCGCTCGTGTCCGCGTCCGAATTCATCAGGCGCCATCCGACGACATTTTCGGACTGCCGGAGCGCGGATTTCATGTCGAAGGTGCAGGTGCAGTATGCGCGGGGAACGGTCGTGTGGGTAAACAGGAACCCATTGCTTTCCTGGATAATAACCGCCGGTTCGCCGGGGGAATGGTTCGATTTCCATGCATCCGCGGGCAATCGCGATACGCTTGGCGCGGGTACAGGGACACCTCCGGCGACATGGACGCTCCCGCGCAGGAACGGCTGGCTGGTCTGCGCGCCGGCGCGGCTGGTATCGTGCAGACGGCCGGATTCCCGGCGCGCCCCGCTCACGGAGTTCCTGGTACGGCGGAACCGGGCCGGTCAGAGCATCAAAATATCTTTTGTAAACACAACGTTTCCCGGCGGGCGCGAAGCGGCGATCGATGTCTTCGATTGCAGCGGCAGACGTATGGCCTCCTGCAAGGCCGCCCTCACTCAATTGAGCGCCGGTGTCGTTCTGGGCACGCGCGCCCGCGGCGCCGGAATGCTTTTTATCCGGGTCAGGAGCGGGGGGAATACTCTGCTGAAGCGGCTGGCGATCCTGCAATAGGATACGGCCCGAAACGCAGAGCATGAACCTGCGACAACGCAATAATGAGGTGATTATGTCAAGGTCGGAAGGAAAAAGCCCGTCCCATGAAAAAATTCCATCCGTCGTGCAGTACTTTTGAAATAAGGGATGCCGACAGACTTCAGCTACCACCAATTACCTGATAACCGCCAGTCGTTTAAGCGCAATCCGTTTCCCCTCCTGATCGAGCGTGAGAATGTTCAGTCCGTCAGGCAAGGACGAGAGCAGGGGATGCTCAGTGCGATTTACTGTTCCGGCAGTACCTGCAGGGTGCCACTGTGCCAGTAACCGACCGGCAGCATTGAAAATGGAAATCGTTACATTCCCGCTTTGTTTCACGGAATAGAGCAATCTTCCTGAAATAAATTCGATTGATGCGTTTCCGTGATTTATTCCGCTATTGGAAGTGATGGTGACATCAGTGCTTCGTTCAATGTCCAGCCAGTTGAGTTTCATCGCTGTTCCGGCAGTTGCGCTGAGACGTATTGTCTGCAATCCTGCAGAAAGAGTGACAGGTACAGAAATTGTCTGCCATGCGGCCTGTGTCGGGACCGCGATCGTGCCGACCACTATGCTGTTTGAAAGAATATTGAAAGATGCTGCAGCACCGGTGTTCAATATGCGGAGGTACAAGGTGTATGCTCCGGCCGTAGTCACGTTAGCCCGGTATTCCGCCCATGAGCCTGATGACAGGCTGCCGATCTGCAATCCGCTGTCGGCATCAGCCGTGGCTTCGAGCTGTACGCCGGACATAAAGGAGTAGGATTCGGCCTGAATTCTGGTTCGCGCTCCGGGGATGCTGGTTGAGGGCTGGGTTTCGGTTGTCAGGGCCAGTATCGCGCTTGAAGCGAGGACATAATTGTAAAAACGCAGATTATCAAACGCTCCGGTACAAATGCCGTTATCCGTTGACAGGCATCCTACCGTGAGCGCCTTTGATTCGGTGAGCCATCCGACCGGTCCGGTGCCGCTGCCCGATTGCGCCCCGTCGATATAGATGAGCACCTGTCCGTTGGTGCCGTTGCGGGTGACTGCTATATGGTGCCACTGGCCGTTATTCACCAGCGCGGCCGATGAAATGACCTGCGCTTCGATCGCTACCGCGACTTTGCCGCTTGTCAGTCCTGCCCCAAACGAACTGTCGGCGGCCGCGATGTACCCGTCCACCATTCCGGTGGCCGATGCCCATGCCGATCCGCCGATCGAGGGGGTTTTGAGCCAGTAGCTGACGGTAAGGTTGTTGGCTACGTTGCGCTGGACAATGCCGAAGCCGGACTTGCCGTCAACATACAGGCCGTTTGTTCCCGACCGGCCCAGCGTAAAGTACGGAGTTCCCTCAAAGGTCATGGGAAACAGGCAAAAGGCGCTGTCGGTACCGCTATTGTCAAAGGAATAACGTGCGACAAGGTCCAGCGTGGTGATAGTGTCCATTTCGGTCCGGGGAAAAACTCCGGACGGAAACCTCACGATATTCATGATCCTCTTCACCGTGTCGATATAGGCGGCGGAATAAGAGCCCGCGAGGTCAGTGGCTTCAGCGGTGTCGCGGACAATGTTGTAAATCGCCGGTTGCACCGTTGGCCAGATGCGTACCGCTTTAAGGGAGTCTTTCCGTATCGCCTGCTTCGGGGTACCTTCGCTGAACTCCCAGTAAAAATAGGTATGGGGTGTCTGCGCATTGCCGAGAATATCAGGCAGGACTGAGATACCGTCAAGCCCCCGTGGAGCTTTGGTGCCGGCAAGCTCGGCAGCGGTCGGGAGAAAATCCCAGAATGCCCAGACGAAGTCGCTTACGCGGCCGGGCTGGATTTTTCCGGTCCAGCGGGCGATCATGGGTACGCGGATGCCGCCGTCCCACACATCCCTTTTCATTCCCCGCAGATTGCCGTTGCTGTTGAAGTAGGTGGAGCTGTGACCGCCTTCGGAATGCGGGCCGTTATCGCTTGCGAAAAAGATTATGGTGTTTGTGTCGAGGCCAAGCTGCCTGATATGAGCGACTACGGCGCCGACATTCGAATCGAGCCGGGTCACCATGGCGGCAAAACATTTTTCCACCGGAGTCCAGGAGGTAGTTGTATACGGTGTCGTATCAGGTACCTCCACATTTGCATGCGGACTGCAATAGGCCAGGTACAGGAAGAACGGCCTGTCTTTATTGTTTGTAAGGAATTGGAGCGCCTTGTCTTTGAAAAGATCATCCTGCCAGACGGTCGGGCGCGGTGAAACAAGCACTCCGTTTTCATAGATATTGCTGGTAAAATGATTATGCGCCTGGCGCTGGCACAGCACTGAGCAATAGTAATCGAACCCATGGCGGGCCGGATCGCCCTCAGTGTTATTCATTCCCAGGCCCCATTTACCGATAAGACCGGTTGTGTACCCGGCGCTTTTAAGGATTTCGGCCACGGTAATCTCCGATGCAGCAATCGGTTGTTGACCTTCGGCGCCGGTTTCCAGATTGCCGCGGATGAAGGCATGACCGGTATGCATACCGGTCATGAGGCAGCAGCGCGATGGTGCGCTCACCGCACAGCCGGCATAGCAGCTTGTATATCTGACCCCTTGCTTTGCAAGAGAATCGATGTTCGGTGTTTTAATCTGCTGCTGGCCATAGCATCCGACATCGCCATAGCCTAGGTCATCGGCAAGGATGAAAATGATATTAGGCTTTGCGGAAACATAGGAGTAGAAAACAAATAGCGTGATGGTAAAATAAGCCAGAAACGCCAGACAATTTTTCCGAAGCGCCTCTTTCATACGATCTCCCCCCATGCCGCAAAACTATAATAGTAATAGTTACCATCTAAATATAATCCTTTTTTATTATTATAATAATTTTTTTAAATTTGGCGAACAATTTCACGGTTTGATTTTCCACGCCAGG
>CAISVC010000209.1 GCA_903888815.1 uncultured Fibrobacterota bacterium | reverse complement strand
TAGTCTTTTTCCATTTCAGCCAGCGTGTGGATCGCTGTGGTAGGGGGGAGCGCCTCTGGTTCGGGGCCTTGAAGCAGGAGCCGGTTGCGGAACATGAAGTCGGGCAGGTCGCGTTCCGTGATTTCACCGCTGTCGGCGAGCACGACCGCGTGCTCGATGATGTTTTCGAGTTCGCGCACGTTGCCGGGATACGCGTAATTGGCCAGGACGGCCTCGGCGTTCTTGGAAATGGTGCTGATGTGCTTGTTGAAAACCTGATTGTACCGGTGCACGAAAATCCGGATGAGGTTCGGAATGGTTTCTTTACGCTCGCGCAGGGGCGGAAGAAAAAGGTTGAAAACATTGAGGCGGTAAAAGAGGTCTTCCCGGAATTTTTTCTGCTCCATGAGTCCCGCGAGGTCTTTGTTCGATGCCGCAATGATCCTGACATCAACGGATCTGGTGGAAGTTTCGACCACGCGCCGGAATTCCCGCTCCTGCAGGAACCGCAGGAGCTTGACCTGGGCCGAGGGCGACAGCTCTCCGACTTCGTCAAGGAACAGGGTGCCTAAGTGCGCCTCCTCCACGAGCCCCGCCTTGTCGCGGTCCGCGCCGGTGAAAGAGCCTTTCTTATGGCCGAACAGCTCGCTTTCGAAAAGCGTGTCCTGGATCGCGCCGCAGTTCATGGGAACGAACCGGCCCTCGATGCGCTGGGACATGCGGTGGATGATGCGCGCGAAGAACTCCTTGCCCGTGCCGCTTTCGCCGCTGATAAGTACCGTGGAGGCGGTGGGCGCGATCTTCATGGCGAATTTGAGCACCTTCTCCATGGCGGGCGAGCCGGCCATGAGGTCGGTCAGAAACCGCTGCTCAAGCGCAAACAGTTCCCTGGTGCGGTCGGCGCGGAGCGATAATTTATCGAGCACCGCTTTGAGGTCCGTGAACTTGAGCGGCTTGACAAGATAAAACGCGGCGCCGTTTTTTAGGGCGTTCGTCGCCTCTTCGATCTCGTGAATGGTCGTGAGCACCACGATTTCCGCCCGGTGCTGCGTGCGGATGTAATTGACGATGTCCATCTCGAACGCCGGCATCCGTTCGATGTCCAGAAAGACGATCTCCACGTTCTGCTTCTCCAGAAGCGGCAGGGCATCGGCCTGGGACGCCGCGTCGAGCACGGAAAACCCCTGCAGCAGCAGGTTTTCGTGCAGCTTCAGACGGAACGGCTGATCGCTCGAAATGATAAGAACGGTGGAAGTCGGTTTTGACTCGTTCATAGTTCTCGGTGCGGCTATGCAGAACGTGATGGAAAATGGTAGTTTTTAGCCGTGCGCATAAGACAATAGTGGAAAATACGTCAAGCGCGAAACCTATCTCAACCCCCAGCAGCCCCGGCAGAAAGCCATGAACAGCAGCACACGGAAAAGGTTTGTCCCCGTCAGAACGGTGGAAATCGGAATGGCGGTTGTTTTCGGCATTGTTCTGGCGGTTTTTATCATCGGATTCATTCCGGTTTCCCATCCGGTAATAACGAGAAAGGTCATGGAGCTTGCGCGGCAGACCGGGGCTGATTCGTGTGCCATCGGCAGGGTCAGCGTTGCTTTCTGGAAAGGAGTGACGCTCCGCAGCGTCCGCTTCACAGGCGGCAGCGGACGCTTTTCAATGAAGGCCGAAAGCGTGACGCTGCGCGGAAATTTTTTCCGCGCCGCACTCGGGCGCACAAAATCCGGCCGGCGGCCTTTCAACAGGACGGAGCCCCTGACAGCGTTCGGGGATATCTGCCGCAGCGCTGGAGCTGCTATCAGCAGGGTGACCGTTTCCGGCGCGCAGGTTGCCGTTGCGGATAAAGCCCATACAGTTTTTCAGGGGCAGGATTGTTCAATCGATATTTCGTTTTCCGCGGATAATGGGAGAAACTGCGCGGCGGGATCGTTTGCCGCAAAGTCGCTGGTGTTTGCGGACGCTCCGGTACTCCTCCGGCTGAGCGGTGAATGTACCGGCGCCGGGGATGTTTTTTCCCTGACACAATGCAGGGGAAAAGTCTGCGAAGGAAAATTTCAGTGCACTGCGCGGGTCGATCTCGCACACAATGCACTCGCGGCCTTCTCTCTTTCCGTACATGGTTTTGATTTTGACGAATGGTACAGGAACGCCGATGCGGCAGACGGCCGTCTTTCAGGGAAAGCCGACTGCAGGCTGGCCCTTGATTCCAGCGCGATGGCAGTTGATTCACTGCGCGGGAAGGGAAGCGTATCGGCGGTCCGCTTCGAAGCAATGGATTTTCCATTTCAAAAAACGCTCTCCGGCATGCTCGGGTATACAAGGCTTATGCATCTCAGGTTCAGGAAGTGCTCCGCGGATTGCACGGTCAAACCGGGCGGGATAATCGAGACCGATGCGTCCGGGGACGGCGATTCGCTGTGCATTAAAGTATCCGGCTGGTTCAGGACCGACGGCTTTCTGAATGAAAACGCGGAATGCACGGTCACCAGGGCTGCCGTGAACACGCTGCCGGAGTTTGCCCGTAAAACGCTCGAGGAGACAAAAGACGGCGGCTGCGTGCTGCGGCTCAGAATTTTCGGCATGGCGGGTAATCCAAGGTTTGAGATTGACAGCCGGGTAATCCTCCAGAAAGCGGTGAAGAATATGTTTGACGAGGTCAGGGACAATTTGCAGAAGTGGTTGAAATAGAAAGCAATAACAACCGATGAAAACACAACTCACCCTTTCCGGTCTTGAACGCAGGTTAAAACGCCATCTGCTGAAAGCAACGCAGCACTTTTTTGCCGCAACAACCCCGGGTTTTGAACCGATGCTGGAACAGGAAGTACGCCTGCTGCCGCACGTAAGCGCGGTGCGGCCAGTGACCGGCGGCGTGGAATTCTCGGGGTCCCTTGCTATGGTGTATCATGCCAATTTGAAACTGCGGACCGCTCACCGCGTTCTTTTGCGTATCGACTCTTTTACCGCCCGCTCTTACCCCGAGCTGTATAACAAAGCAAGGCGAAGGTCCTGGGAGCTCTACACCGGTTTCGAAAAGGAAATTGCGTTCGAGGCCGCCTCGATATCGTCGCGGCTCCATCATACGGAAAATATCGTGAAGGCGGTTTTCGACGGTTGCGCAGACCATATGCTGCAGTTGGGAGTCGCCGTGACGCGGCGCAAAGAGGCAGCGCTCCGGTTTTTTGTGCGCTTTGCAAATGATCGCTGCACCCTCAGCGCGGATTCAAGCGGCACGCTGCTGTACAAGAGAGGGTACCGTCAGGAACTCGGTCATGCGCCGCTGCGTGAAACGATCGCCGCGGCCCTGTTAATGAATGCGGGGTGGAACCGATTTCCCGTGATCGCCGACCCGTTGTGCGGTTCCGGCACATTTATCATCGAAGCCGCTCTGCTTGCAATGAACCGGGCAGCCGGGGGCGGCAGATCGTTCGCTTTTTTATCATGGCCATGGTTCCGGCAAAGTATGTGGGAGCGTCTTAAACGTGAAGCGCGGGTCGAAGAGAAGGCGACTTGTCCGGTGCGGCTTTACGCGGCGGACATCAGCCCGCAGGCCGTTGCATCGGCAAAGAACAATGCGCAACGGGCCGGGGTGGCCGATAAAATCAGTTTCCGCCAGGAAAACTGCCTGGAATTCAACCGCAACGGCAGCGTCGGCAAAAGCGGGTTGATCATAGCGAACCTTCCTTATGGAAAACGGGCCTTTGCGGCCAACGACGACCTCCATGAATTTTATAAAAACTGGGGAGAGCACCTCAAAGAGTTTTGCCGCGGCTGGACCTACGGCTTTGTTGTCAATGACCAGTCTTTTTTAAAAAGAGCTGAACTGCCGGGCCGGCAGATGGTTCAGTTTGAAAACGGGGGAATACCGGTTTTTTTCATGACCGGCACCATTACCTGATCACCGGGTGATCGTTGTATACAGATCGAGATACTGCCGCGCCGTGTTTTCCCAGGAAAAGGTATCCGCCCACGCTGCAATGCTCCGCGCTTTTTCGGCAGTACGGTGATACTCGTTCATTCCTGTCTCGAATACCGCGGCCATCGCATCAGGATCGAACGACTCCCAGTAAAACGCCTCGGTCCCGCCTACCTCGGGAAGACTTGTCAAGGTGGAGATAAAGACCGGTTTGCCGAGCGACATGGCTTCGATGACCGGAAGCCCGAACCCTTCGGTAAGGGAAGGGAAAACAAAGGCTTCACAGTGGCGGTACCACCAGAATTTTTCCTTGTCTTCTATGGGGCCGATGAGAAGTATCCGGTCGTCAACGCCCCAGTAGCGCGCGTCGTCTTCAATTTTTCCGGCATAACCGGTTGCGTTGTCTCCGGCGATCACCAGGACATACTCCTTGAGTTTTTTTATGAGCGGCACGAGAACGTGAAAATTCTTCTTCGGCAGCACAGCGCCGATAGTAAAAAGAAACTTGCCGGAAGGGGGAGCAACCGACGGGCCGCTGGTTTCGCTGCGATCCAGGCAGTTGCCGTACGGTATGATCCGGGTGATTTTTCCGTTTAGGCCGAAATGGCCGTTCACCATTTTTTCCGTGAACCGGGAGGGAAAGACCAGCGCGGCTGAGCGGTCGATTTTCTTCTGGAGTGCCTCGCACCGGTATTTCCGGCGCAGGCCCTGCGGGTATTTGGCCATGAAGTTCAGATCGTGGATCGTGAGCGCCAGTTTTGCCTGGCCGCGGGAGGGAAGATACGACGAATCCTGATGCAGGCAGTGCCAGCAGTCAAAACGGTCATGTGAAGGCCGGAACAGTTTGTGCACCGGCGAATGGATGAGGTAGTTCCGGTCACTGCCGAACAATCCCTCGCATGAAGCCGGGACGTAAAAAAAGAACCTGAAGTCGGGATCAGCCGGCTTCAGCAGCGATTGACCCAGGTTTTTGCAGAACTGGCCGAGCCCGCTGTGAAGGTTCCGCAGCCGTTCCATTTCAAGGAATACTGTTTTCATTGTCAAGCACCGCACCTGTTCAGCGTTCGTAATTTGGCATATTTACGGAAGGTCGCGTATGCGGAGATAACGGCGATGCAGAGACCCCTGCGGCCGTCCAGAAAACCGAGCCTCAGCAGATAGTCGCGGATAAATTTGATCGGGGGACTTAAGAGTAATTTCATCATCGATGTCTTTCTCCCCAGACTGAAAAGCTCGCGTGCGGACAAATCCGCGAAACGTTTCGTTTTTTTCAGATGCTCGGCGACTGAATAATAAGAGTAATGGTAACAATCTCCCCGCAGAAGCGCAGCATCCTTTTTGCCGATACCCTCAAGATGCTCATGGATAAGCCCCTGCCATTGCGTTTTTCTTCTGTCGAATATGCGTACGATGATATCCGGATACCAGCCGCCGTGCCGGATCCATGCGCCGCAGTAATTGGTGAGCCGCACGAATTTGCAGGTTTCGCCGGCCCGGGTATTTTTTATTTCAATGATTGATTGCTGCAGTTCGGGAGACAGCGCTTCGTCCGCATCGAGCGAAAGGATGAGGTCATGGCGCGCCTGCGCATTGCCGAAATTCTTCGCCGCAGCGTAACCCTCCCACTGCCGTTTGATGAAATCGGCGCCGAAGCTCCTGCAGACCGGTTCCGTGGCGTCGGTCGAAAACGAGTCCACCACCACGATGTCGCCGGCAATCGGTTTGACCGAGGCAAGACACCGCCCGATGTTCCGTTCCTCGTTGAAGGTGGTGATGACAACTGAAAGAAATGGCATAATAATTTTCTCTTTTGCTAAAGATATTTGACGGGGTGACGGGTGGGCACTGCCCGTGCAGGTTTGAGCACCCTTTACCCGCACCCGCAAGCATCATTAATTTAAAAAAAATGCTCCGTAACAGTCATTTTTATTTTGTTGTTTGTGTTTCAATTCCACTGAAACTAGAGGGTGGGGGTTCGCCGCAGTTCAGCGCTGCAACAACGGTGCCCACCCCCTACCCAAACTGGTGCCTTTAGCCAAAGATAAAAATTAATTTCTGGTAAACAGCTCCTGCTGGCCCGAAACGATTTTGTCGAAGCTCGTGCCGAGCCATTCAAGCACCGAGTCCGCAATCGGCTTGAGCTGGCAGTCGATATAGTGCTCGCGGTCAATGGGCGCGGTGCGGCATTCGACCGGCTGCGGCCCGGCGGTCGTCATGTAATACTTTATCAGATTGCCGGGCGAGGGGAGCAGTTTCGCGGCCTGTACATGGGGAGGGAGATGGCCGGTGTATTCGTCAAGCTTCTTCCGCAGCCTCTTTTTATAGATCAGCCGGCCGTCCTCACCGCCGTTTCTGACATTGTTGACAACAGAGATAATATACGCCTCGACCGGCTGCTTTGCGAAGAACCGCATGAACAGCTCGTGCTGGAACTCCTTGGCCAGGTCGGTCCAGTCGGAACGGGCGGATTCCATGCCCTTGAAAACAAGGGCCATGCCGGACGCGTCAACGACGGAGCCGCAGTAATGCTTTTTGCTCCCCTGCAGGGTCCCGCGGACGGTCGGCATGAAAAAGTGGCGGAAATGGCGCTCGTACTGCAGTTCGAGCGCGGAAATGACACCGAAGCGTTCCTTGAGCATCGCGGCAAGCCATGCCGTGGTTTCCTGCGCGATGGCGCTGCCGAGCGCAGCGGCCTGCTCCCCGGTGCCGGCGCCGGTATGCACGAAGAGCGAGTCCGTATCGCCGTAAATCACCGGACAGTTTTTTGACGATTGAATATGCTCCATGGTCTGCCTGAAAATGAATTGTCCGGTTTTGGTGATGGCGGCTGCCAGCTCTGCGGAAAAAAAACGGCAGCCGGCAGCGCCGAGCACGCCGTAAAAGCTGTTCATGAGTATTTTAATGGCCTGCGACAGGTAGGGATTTTTCTCCTGTTTTGCCTTGGCCCGCGCCTCCATGAGTTCCGCAATGATGGCAGGCAGGATCGAAATATCGGCGGCGAACGGCGGACCAGCGGGTCCTTGGACCCGGTTCAACGACGGTGCGACGAGTCCGAGCGGATCGATTTTAAAAGTCATAATGATCGACGGATAGAGGCTGCGGAAATCGAACACCAGAACGTTTTCATAGAGACCGGGTTTCGGTTCAAGCACATAGCCGCCCGGCAGGGGAGCGGAGGGCATCTTGACATCCGCGGCATCAGGCGCCACATAACCCTCCCGGTGGAGAAGAGGAAGATAGAGGTAATCGAATGCGGCAACGCTGCCGCCCGTGCGGTCGAGCAGATGGCCCGAGCGTTTCGACCGTTCTATAGCGTTCGGCAGAATCCCGGCCGTATCGAATATTTCTTTAGTCAATTGAGCGTCGTGCAGGTTGTATTCCGCGAGCGAAACAGGGTTGTCGCGGAAAGTCCGGTTGATTTCGTCGATTTTTGCTCTCCCGGTGGTCTGAATTGATTTTCTCTTGCCGAGCATTACCGAAGCCACGAAGTCGAGTGAATACTCTTCGAAGGCGTGAAACGAGGCGCGCAGCATGGCCGGCACGTCCATCACTACCCGTCCCGGGATGCGGACGAAGGCCTGCCCTGCGGTTTTTCCCTCAATGACGGCACATCCCTCGTCGCGGCCGGGCCGGAACGGAACATGGAGGAATCCGCAGCGCTTCTGGATCACCTGAAGATCGAAATCGATCACGTTCCAGCCGATGATGACGTCGGGATCATCGTGCCGCAGATGGCCGAAGAATTTTATTAAAAGATCTTTTTCGTTTTCACAGAAAAAAAACAGGGCATGAGCGGTCCCGCTGCCCCGAATGAATACACGGTCGCTTTTCCCGCTGCAGGCGATGCTCAGGATCTCGCCGGTGTCCGCATTCGTTTCTATGTCAAGCGACAGCACGGATAACAGGGGAGTCACTGCAGCGCCCCGGATCACCGGATTGCGGCAGGTGAGGAATCCCTGATTTTTTTCCCAGAATCCTTCGGCTTGGAAACCGCCCTTGACCAGGC
>CAISVC010000208.1 GCA_903888815.1 uncultured Fibrobacterota bacterium | reverse complement strand
CGGTTTTCGAGGCGCTCCATGAGGCCGGCGGCGTGCTGGTGTACGGTATCCCGGAGTTCCGCCTGCCCAAGCATATAGTCAAACAGGAAATCGGCTATCTCGAAAAGCTCGGCGTGAAAGTGGAAAGGAATTTCGTGGTCGGCAAGACCGCCACGGTAGACGAGCTCCTGCGGGAAGAGGGCTGCGACGCCGTGTTCGTGGGATCCGGCGCGGGCCTTCCGGCGTTCCTAGGGGTCAGGGGAGAGAACAGCATCGGCGTCTATTCGGCCAACGAATATCTCACGCGCTCGAACCTCATGCGCGCCTTTACGGACGGCGCGGCCACGCCGATCATGCGGGGAAAACGGGTCGTGACCGTGGGCGGCGGCAATGTGGCCATGGACTCGGCGCGCACCGCGCTCAGGCTCGGCGCGAAGCAGTCGATCATCGTGTACCGCAGGAGCGAGACCGAAATGCCGGCGCGCAAGGCCGAGATCCATCACGCGAAAGAGGAGGGGATAGAATTCAACCTGCTCTGCAATCCGGCCGAGATACTCTCGGACGACAATGGTCTGGTCACCGGCATCAGGTGCATCCGCATGGAGCTCGGCGAGCCTGACGAGTCGGGCCGTCGGCGGCCCGTGCCGGTCAAGGGCAGCGAATTCGTCATCGACTGCGAGGTGGTGGTCGTGGCCATCGGCAATTCGCCGAACCCGCTCATCCCGAACACCACGCCTGACATCACCGTGTCGAAGTGGGGCGGGGTCGTTGCGGACGAAAAGACCGGAAGGACGTCGAAGAAATTCGTGTACGCGGGCGGCGACATCGTGACCGGCGCCGCGACCGTGATCCTCGCCATGGGCGCGGGAAAAATCGCGGCGAGAAGCATTATGGAAGATTTACTCTGCCGATAAAGCCCCCGACTCCAGTCGGGGAATGGATAGGTCGTTGCAGACACGGGGGTTACCGCGGTTGTCAAGCGAACATAGGGGGCCGCCTCTAGGGCGGGGGACCCCAGAGAGCGAGGCAAGCTTCGGTAACTCCCGTCCGGAAAAAAGGAAATTTGTTTTCCCTGAACGGACAGCTCTCCGTATCGAACGGCCGGAGCGGCAACGTTGTGCCATTTGTCATTTTAACAGCATGAACGTCCCCATAATTTCTTGACAGCTCGGTCCATGCAAAAGAACAATCATGTATTACTGTTTTACGTATGCCGCCTTTTGCACCCTCCGGCGCTTGTAAAGAAAAATGCCGCAACCGGTCAGCAGGAGAAGGACGCAGAATTTAAACCACAACGTTTGAGTAAAATTGCGGCTGATGGTAATTGTCAAAGAGGTTCCTTCCTCATTCCATACTCCGTCGTTGTTCGATCCTTTGGCTTTGAGGACATACCGTCCGGGAGCAAGGCCTGCATAGGTCACGAAACGTTTGTTCCCTGCCTGGTTCCACTCCTTCTCAAGCCCCTCCATTTTATAGGCATACTGGTTTTTTTCCGGGGAAGCATAATTGATCGCGGCAAACTCGAACGAAATGACGTTGTCTCTGTATGAAAGCCCGATCGATCTGGTATAGGAAATCGACCTCGTGAGAATCGAACGTCCGTCAGGCATTTTTCCGATAGGAACCGGCTTGTTGAAAATTTTAAAATCGGTGATTACGACAGGCGGTACAAAGGGGTTGGTGTGTATGCTGTCCGGGAAAAAAGAGTTGAAACCGTTGATTCCTCCGAAAAACAGCTCGCCGCTTTTACTTTTGAAAAATGATGAGCCGTTGAATTCGTTGCTCTGCAGACCGTCGTTGACATTGTAGTTTTTGAATTCTCCCGTTGACGGGCGCAGCCGCGACAATCCCCGGTTCGTACTCATCCAGAGATCGCCCCTGTTGTCTTCCAGCACGCAGTAGATCATGTTGTTCGGCAGCCCGTCCTTTTTTGCATAGCGGGTGAACGTATTGGTCGACCGGTCAAGACAGTTCAGCCCGTTGAAGGTGCTGACCCACAGTTTCCCCGATGCGGCCTCGCAGACGCAGGAGATCCAGTTGTCGCTCAGGGTGGCAGGATTGTCCGGATCCGAGAAGTAGCGGGTAAACCGTTGCGTTGTTCTGTCGAATCTGTTGAGCCCTTCAAAGGTCCCGACCCAGAGGATGCCTGAGCGGTCCTCGTAAATGGACCACACCTTATCGCAGCTGAGGCTGTAAGGATTACTCAGTTTATAGCGGTAGTGGGAAAAAAGGCCGGTCTTCGGGTCAAACCGGTCCAGTCCTTCCCCCTGCGTCCCGATCCAGAGGTACCCATGACTGTCAAAAAGCAAGGGAATGATTTTATCGCAGCTCAGGCTCCGGGGATCGGCAGGATTATTGACATAACGGGTGAACCGCCCGGTTGTGCGGTCGAATTTGTTGAGCCCTCCGCCGTTGGTACCGATCCATAAAAAGCCCGAAAGGTCTTCGCAGACTGATCTGATGTTGTCATAGCTCAGGCCGTAGGGGTCCGCGGGATCGCGCAGGTAATGGGTGAATTGGTTTTTTCCGCGGTCAAACCTGTTCAGTCCTTTACTGTCGGTCCCTATCCAGAGTATCCCCTCATGGTCCTCGAAAATCCCTCGTACCATATTGTAATTCAGGCTGTTCGGATTATTGGGTTCCTGTTTGTAATGGTTGAAGTTCCGAGTCTTCTGGTAATAGATATTGACCCCGCCGCCGGAGGTGCCGAACCACAGCCCGCCGGCGTTGTCCTGAAATATGGAGGTGATTCTGTTGCTGCCTATGCTGCCGGGGTCTTCCGCTTTGTGCTGGAATGAGAAAAACCGGCCGCACTGCCGGTTGAAAAGGTTCAGCCCGCCCTGATCGGTTCCGATCCACAGGACGTCTGACCGGTCGACGAACACGACATTTACCTTGTTGTCGCTCAGGCTGCAGGGATCGCCCTGGACGTTCGAATACCGTGAAAAAGTCCCCTTTGCCCGGTCGAACCGGTTCAGTCCTCCGCCGTCGGTGCCGATCCATAACGTGCCGGCGCTGTCTTCGCAGACCGACAGGACGTAATCGCTGCTTATGCCGTTGAGGTCTTTCGGGCTGTTTTTATAGCATGTAAACCGGCCGCTCCTGCCGTCGTAGACATTCAGTCCTCCGCCATCGGTGCCGATCCAGAGCATGCCATGCGGCGCATCGGAATGCAGGCAGCGGATCGTCGTGTTGCTTAACCCGCCGGGCTGCTGCTGATTTTTTTCGAAATGAATAAACTGTTGATGTGCACCATCGAATTTTTCCAGGCCGTTTTCAGTGCCTATCCAGAGATTTCCGGCCCCGTCCTCGCAGAGCGTATTGATCCAGTTGCAGCAGAGGCTTGTCGAGTCCAGGGGATCATGAAAATATTTTTGAAACAGTTCGGTTGCAGGGTCGAACCGGTTCAGCCCCTCTTCGGTTCCGATCCACATGATGCCGCCCCGGTCTTTCAGAACAACACGGATGGCGTAGTGGCTCAGGCCGTTGGGGCTGTTTTTATCGGCGTCAAAGATGGTAAAGGCATATCCGTCATACCTGTTCAGCCCGGCATACGTGCCGATCCAGATAAATCCTTTGTTGTCCTGCGTTATGCCGAAGACGCTGTTCTGGGAGAGGCCGTTTTCAATGGAGAGGTGCTTGAATTCCATTGAATTCATGGAACCCATGGGGTCCATGGGTTCCCGCACTCCGCCTTGCGAAAAGGCGCTGCAAACAAAGGAGAATAGAAACACCGCCGAAGGGAATGGTTTCATAGTGTCCGTTTCTATGGGTTATTTGGTCATTAAATATATCAAGAATTCAGGTCCGGGGCAAGCTTAATCGGGCGGATGCGGGAACATTAAAAACTGGCATGGCCGCTTCGGCCGGTGCGCCCGGCATCAGGTGCATCCGCATGGAAGATTTACTGATAAAAAAATAAAAATTTCGTCTACCCTTGTGACCGGCAGAAGCAGGGGAGGACTAATGATGGACGGCGAAGGACAAATTATCAAACCAGGCGGTGCCGGTGCCGGGCACGCAGACACATTCCAGATATACCTGCGCGGTTAAAGCACCGGCAGGGGCAATACAGGTTCCTGATTGACTGGTCCAGTCATTCGTCCCGGTAAGCGTCGTGCCGACCGTATCGATTTTCATGAAACCCGCAGGCATTTGACTCTGGGGCGGAGCAGCTGTATTAAACCATAATATCATGATATGGGCGCCGGTGGTGAGGAAATCGGTCTTCACCCATCCGGAAACGTCGTACGACGTATTGGCACTGACCGTTACGGTCTGCCATACGGCACGCGGAAATCCCTGAGGGGCCATCACCATTTGTTCGCTATGGGTCCCGCTCTGGGCGACGGTATTGACAATTGAGCGGCCGCCGCTGAAGCCCATTTTCCAGACCGAGGTATCGCTATTTTCAAAACTCGGGTCCTTCAGCAGGTTCTGGATTGGGAGTGCCGTGATCCTCCACGCCAGG
>CAISVC010000207.1 GCA_903888815.1 uncultured Fibrobacterota bacterium | reverse complement strand
GATTTTTCGCATTACCTGAGCCAGGGAGAGGCCCGCAAGGCGGATGATGCGAGCATTAAGTCGATAATCGAAGGTACGGTAGAGGGATCTATCGACGCCTGCGGTGAAATGCCGATCCGGGTCGTCATGGCGCTTGCAAAAAAAATGGGGTGCACGCCGAAACTGCTTGACGCACGCACCTCATACGACACTGCGCCGCAGTACGGCTCCGACGACCGGGTAGTCGGCTATGCTTCAATCGCGTATCTTCCTGCCGTTCCGGCCAGATCGGAACACGCGGTTGCGCCGGCAGCCCGGCAAAAGCAGGAAAAAGAAGGGCTTGCACCGGACGTGAAGAGCTTCCTGCTCAAGCTCGCCCGGCAGAGCCTTGAGGCGTCGGTGAAGGGGGAAAACCAGCCTTCACCGCGGGATATCCCGGAAATTGCAAAAGAGAACCGCGGCTGCTTCGTGACCCTGACCGTCCGCGGCGAGCTGCGCGGGTGCATCGGCTACATCGAACCGATCAAGCCGCTCTATCAGGCCGTGATCGAAAACGCGCTTAACGCGGCGCTCTCGGACCCGCGGTTTCCGGCGGTCACTCCGTCGGAACTCTCATCCATCAAGGTCGAGGTGTCGGTGCTTACCAAACCGGTGCCGCTCGAATACAGTGACCCGCAGGACCTCCTGCACAAGCTGGTACCCGGCGTTGACGGTATCATTCTGCAGAGCGGGCCGTATCAGTCGACCTTCCTGCCGCAGGTGTGGGAACAGCTGCCCGACAAGGTGCAATTCCTCGAGCACCTGTCCCGCAAGGGCGGCATGGCTTCGGACGGCTGGAAAACTGCAAATGTCAAGCGCTACCGTGCAGAGCACTTCAGCGAATAGCGGCCGGCTGCGGTACATGTTCGCGACAGGCCTTGCGGCTGCCGCGGTGCAGATCCTTTTCCTGCGCGAGTATCTTTCGGTTTTTTCCGGCAACGAACTGGTCATCGGCATCATCCTCGCGCTGTGGCTGCTTGCGACCGCTGCCGGGAGTTTTGCCGGCAACCGCATAGACTTCCAAAACCGGAAACTCCTCGCCTTTCTGTATATAGTCTCGGTCATACTCGGCCTTTGTGCTTTGCGCGCAGTGCGTCTCCTGTTCCAGCCCGGTGCAATGATCCAGCCGTGGTATATTCCGCTCATCGTCATTCTGACCCAATCGGACGCGGCGTTTTTTGGAGGGTTTACGTTCGGGAGGCTGGCGCGCCGGGGAGACGGTGATCGGTTGTACCTGATGGAAAATGCAGGCGCGGCCGCAGGGCTGCTGCTCGTGTCGTTGTGTATCCTCGGTCATACCGCAAACGGTATTATACTGGCCGTTGCGCTCTTTTTGTTTTCGATTATTATTTTTTCAGAGGATTTTATATCTTTCTCAGTCCCTAAAAAACCTGTATTTGAAAAGGTGCGTCAATCTTTTTTCTTTTTCACGGGGTTGTTTTTATTATTGGCAGGTCTTGTCGTAATAGACCCTGTCTCAGTACGCTGGAAATACGCGCATAAAATTGACAAAGTATTGAACGGATATGAAGGCGAGATCGCCCTCAGCAGGGGAGAGGGCGGCAATCTCGTTTTCCTCAACAATGTGCTGTACCGCACCGACCTGTCCCTGCCTTCAATTGAACAGGCCGTGCACCTGCCTGCCGCCATGCACACCGGCCCTTTGCGACGGGCGCTCGTGGCCGGCAATGCGGGTCATGTGGAGCAGCTTCGGAAGTATGATGGGGTTTCAATCGAATGCCTCGAGACTGAACCGCTTCTGGCGAATAACGGCTGCACCTGCGGTACGGTCGAGACCCTGACACCCGACGGGCCGTTTGACCTGATCCTGCTCGGCAGCGCCATGCCGTCAAATGCAGCAGCGGGCCGTTTTTACACGCTTGCCTTTTTCAGAAAAATGCGTGCATTGGCCGGCGATGCGGGGGAGTTTTCTTTTACCCTGCCTTTAAGCGAAAATTTCCTGTCTTCGCAGGAAAAGCGGCTCAAAGACCTGCTGCAGGTCACGCTTTCCCGCGCATTCCGCCATGTTATGGTCATTCCGGGCGAGGGGTACACTTTTGTTGCGTCCGACAAGCCGCTGCCGTGGCCAGTGAAACCGCTCGTAAAAACCGGGTACCTTGAAGCGTATACTCTTGCATCGCTGACTTCCGAGCGCCTCAGGACTGCCAATATGCTCGATGATTCCCTGCGGATCAACACCGCGGACAAACCTGCCGCCCTGCTCCTTGCGCAGCAGCAGTGGCTCGGCCTGTTCGGGCTCCCGTTTGTTTTTTTTCTGGGGGCGCTTGCAGTCACTTTCGCCGCGGCAATCGTCGTTTCGCCGCGGACCAGAGCGGCCCTTTCCGTGGGGACGAGCGGATTTGCGGCAGGCGCGTATTCGGTCGCACTGCTTCTTATCTATCAATTCTGCCACGGGACGCTCTATTCCCGTATTTCCCTGCTCATGATCGCCCTGACGCTCGGGTTTGCGCTCGGCAGCCGCGTGAAACGGTTCCCCTTTTCCGACATTGTCATCGGCGTCTACGCGTCGTTCACGCTTATTGCGCTGGTGACGGTTTCATTCCCGCCGCTTGCGCTGTTTATGGCATTCCACGCAGGCATGGGATTCCTTGCCGGTGCGCAGTTCGTGACCCGAACCGGAACCTCGTGGGGCGGGCTCTACGCGGCGGACATGGCAGGCGGCGTATTCGGCATGGCGCTCTGTTCCACCGTCCTTGTACCATATTTCGGGGTGACTGCGGTGGCGGCCGGGCTCGGCCTGCTCAAGCTTGCCGGCGCATTAGCTGTACATGATAAATAATAGTGCTGTTTATTGAATAATAAACGACACCGTAACCAGCCTGGTATGCTGCGCGTCGTAGGGGAAAAGATGCGTGGTGACGGCAAACGGCTGTCCGAGATCGCTGATCAGTGCGGATAAACGGCCGGGCGGGAACGTGCAGGCAAACGTCAGTTTGCCGTTCCGCCACGTTTTCTGAAAGTTGGGGTCATAGGTGCGCAGAATCGCTGCGGCGGCAGTGGCGGCAATGGCAGGATTAGCTGCGGCTCCGGTTCCCGTAGTTCCGGACCCTGTATAGGCCAGCTCAATGGTGCCGATTTCTTCACCGGCCGGTGCGGATTCTATTTGCTGTTTTAGCCGGGCAGGTGCAGGCGCCGGTGCGCGGACCGCTGCTACTGCCGGAGCTTCTGCCATCGGAGCTGCGGCTGCCGGCGCTTCTGCCGCGGGTGCTGCTGCAACAGGAGCTGCTTCCGCGTATATTTCTTTCGCCTTTGCCGCGGTTTTTAATGCAGGCGCCGCTGCCGCGTATTTTTTCAGCGGCTGCAGTTCCTTATGCGCTGCCGGTACAGCAGCCGGCAATTCAGCCTTTTTATCGGATGCTGATGCTGCAGCAACGAGTTCCCCGGCCGAAGGCGCAGGGCGCGGCTGCGTTTGTTCCACAGACGCCTGCGCTGATGCATGATCGGCCGCAACCCCCGGCAGCTGCTTTGTTTCCTCAGGCACCGGAGCGGCTTTCTTCGCGGTCGCCGCAGGGGCAGTGCTCATTGCCAGTTCGGCGCGCTCCTGCGGTCTGAACGGGTTGGTGATGACAAGCAGAATGATGATGCATGCCGCTACGCCGGCAAGTTCTATCGGCAGCTTGAGGTAGAGAGGCTCAAAGAAAAAATCCTGAAGGCGCTGCCGGAAGGGCTTATAGTCGATTGCGCTGTTCACCCCTCTTAAAAAGCCCGCGGAAGCCTTTACTTCAGGTATCTGATTGAGCGCCTTATAATAAACGCGCGCGCCTTCGAGTTCCCCGCCGATTTCCGGAAAAGCGGCAATTGCCGCTTCCACCTCTCTGGCCTCGGCGGGCGAAAGCAGTCCGCGAACATAATCCGGAATCATCGCACGAATTTCTTCAGATACCATCGATCATTCCCCTGAGTTCGACCTGCATGGCGAGCCGCGCCCGCGCCAGCCCTGATTTTACCGTGCCCAGCGGCACGCCGAGAATGCCGGCGATTTCCTCATAGCTCAGCTGCTTTATATCGCGGAGCACAATCAATTCCCGATACCGGTCAGGAAGCTGAATCAGCACCCGTTTGATCTGATCGCGAAGTTCTTTCTTTTCCAGCTGTTCGCTGGGCCACGGCGCCGAATCAAGGATCTCAATCGTTTCGGTCAAGTCCTTGCCGACCTCCGGCATGCCGGTGGAGGCCGACTGCATGAAGAGCCTCTGCCAGAACGACCGCAGTTTATTGCGGCAGACGTTTACCGCTATGGTATAGAGCCACGTGAAAAACTGCGAATCGCCCCGGAACGATGCGATCTGCTGGTACGCTTTCACGAAAGTATCCTGCGCCGCATCTTCGCCCTCGGCCTGGTTCCTCATCAGATGGGTGCACAGTGAGACAATCGCATCCTGGTTCCGTAATACCAGCTGATTGAACGCCTGCCGGTCGCCGTTCTGAACCCGCTGCACCAGCAGGTGCTGCTCGTCAGGTTCTGAAAGCGGAACAGCGGTGTTCTCTTTCATATTAGACACTTCTGGAGGAAAAAAGTTCTGTTTTCTGCCTGTTTGCCGGATACAACAGCACTGGCACAATAAAATACTAAATGGTTCATTAATGGTTTTAACCCAAATTATGCGTTAGGAATCGATGCAGAACTGTAAGATCGTGGTGCAGAAAGACGTGAAGGATTC
>CAISVC010000206.1 GCA_903888815.1 uncultured Fibrobacterota bacterium | reverse complement strand
CCGTTTTTCTTCAGGCTGGTGCACATGCGGCCGCAATCAGCGCAACAACCCCTGTCTCAAATATCGACGGCCTTTATTTTTTCTATCAACGCACTGTTTATCTTGAAAATCTCTGCCAGCCGGGCGCGTGGTGGGCAAATCCGGCATTGCTCTCCCCCATCGATAAAATCACGGTATTCACCTCAAATACCGGTCTTATCGGCCGGCAATATGTCATTTCTTCGGTGCGCATTGTGCTTCCGGTGAAACCGAATCTGAATATCGGTTTCGGCGCGACCGGCACCGGTTCCAATGAGGGCCGGTCTCTGTCCGCAGGAAATGAGGGTACTCGATACTCCAGCAATTTCAGTTTTAATCTGCCAAGCCTCGAAGGAGGCATAAGCTACGTTCCGCCCGTGGGAGGGAATGCCGGTGCATTAATAATCACCGGAACCGAACCGGTGCCGGACTCATCGAATCCCGGATTGAACACCGTCTATTTTTTCTGGGGAATCGGCGTTGGATGGATTTCCCCTGCCGTCATGAATACCGTCAGATTTTCGCTCAGCACGCTTTCTGTATGTCATGTGCAATTCGAAACATGGTGGGATAATTGCGCCAAAGCAGGGCTGCAGATTAATGCAAACAACGGAAAAGTTCTTGGATCGCTCGAATACGGATTCTCTCTGTTTAACGGTCCTGTCACCTTTTTCCGGAATCCGTCGAATTTCCACGGTTATGAAGTGCTCAAAGCAGGCGTTTCTATTAAAATGATGGATATCGCCGGTGTCCTTCTGGGATACAGCAATGATACACCCCCTAATAACTATTTCGATAATGGTGCGACCTACCATGCCGGCGTTGAACTCCGTCGTTCTGAAATTTATCCCTATTACGGCGGCTATGAAATGGGAATCAGCACCTCCCGCCACGTTTCCATCATTCACCGGATTTGGATCGGCTACGGTTTTGTTAAAAAAAATAAAAACAGTTGAGTCGATATACTTATTATTATAGTCTATTATAATTTCCATCATATGTTTCTCAAAAAATATTTCAGGTATTTTTCCCGAATGCCGTTCAAAAAAACCGGTCCGGATTTTGCTTTTTATAATAAATCCCGGGAAATAATTGACAACATGGCAATGCCCATTCTGCCCGATTCTGCATTTCAGCCGGAAAATGTAGAATCTGGTTTGTCAACTTTTAAATAAAACGGCCTGTTTTCGGATATTTTCCGCGCAGCAGTGTTTTTGCAATAAAAATCTTTGACAATTTTTCAAAGAATAATATATTGTTCAGCAGTCAGATGATTTAAAATGATGTTGATAACTCGATGTTAATAACCGGTTGAAAGTTTGTTGATAACCAGTTCAAAAAAGCCGTAAATTATTTACAAAATAAAATAAATAGCGTACAACTCATTGAATATAGAATTTTTACATGGTACCGGTGGTTGAGTCTATGCAATTTCATTCTTACGGATATTCGTTTTTCGTGTTACTTTTCTTATAACGTTGAAGGAATGTTGATAACATGTTTAAAACAAATTTATCACACGATATCCCGGTTGAATCTCCCTGGCAACAATGTCTGCAGAAAATCTTCGATAAAATAGGCCCCGCAAGCTATGAAACGTGGTTCAGGACAACGGATTTCTCTCTGAATGACGGCCACGCCAGCGTTCTTGTTCCCAACCAGTTTTTTGCGGACTTCATCGAGGAGCATTTCTCGGCCCTTATACAGGAAATTTTAAGGGACGCACAGATTCCTTTCAGCAGCATTTCTTTTATCCCCACGCAAAAAGAGTGGAAAATCGTTGGACCGATCTGTGAGGAACTCACCGACTCACGGGACAGATCGGTGCCCCAGACTGCAGGAAATCATCGGCAATTTCATCCGAATTACTCGTTTGAGCGTTTCGTGGTCGGTGACAGTAACCGGATGGCTCATGCCGCGGCACTGGCTGTTGCGGAAGCGCCGGGCAAAACCACGTTCAATCCCCTCGTTATCTATGGAGGAACGGGTTTGGGGAAAACGCATCTGCTTCAGGCTGTCGGACATTTTGCCCAGACCGAAGGCACTGCCGAAAATATTGCATATCTTACGAGCGAAGAATTTTCAGTCCAATATATCGATTATGTGGTTCACCGGAAAGATTCCACCTCCTTCTATAAAAAATTCTCCTCCGTTGACCTGCTGCTGATCGATGACATCCATTTTTTCAGCGGCAAGCCGGGAACGCAGAAGGAATTCTGCCGCATTTTCAACAAACTGCTCCAGGAAAGAAAACAGATCGT
>CAISVC010000205.1 GCA_903888815.1 uncultured Fibrobacterota bacterium | reverse complement strand
GCCAGAACAGGCGGCCGACCGTGATTATCAGCAAGGTCACGAATAAAAGTCACGAGCATATCAGCACCGAGACGTTCGCGAAGGACATCGAACGCGCCCTGCTCAATTCCGGCAAGGTGAACTTCGTCGCGGCGAAAACCGAGCGCGACCAGGTCCGCGATGAAAAAGCCGACCAGCAGGAAAACGCAACGGCCCAGACCGCCAAGTCGCTCCATGAGGAGACCGGCGCTGATCTCATGATGATCGGAACGCTGAACTCCATCGTGGATCAGGAAGGAAGCAAAGCGGTCATTTACTACCAGATCAACATGGAACTCGTGGAAATCGAGAGCAGCATGAAAGTCTGGATCGGCGAAAAGAAGATAAAGAAGTTTGTCGAACACGCCTCGACCACCTTTTGAAAGATCATTTGACGGCGGCCCGGGACATGAAGAAAAATTCCAGCTTTCGACATATCCCGTACGGCCTTTTGTACGGCCTTTTGTCAGCCTGCATCGTTTTTTCCCTCATTTCATGCACCGGCGGGTCTGCACTCCGGTTCGGCAAGCTTTCCGGCACTACTGAAAGAAACGATTACCTCTCCGCGATCGCGTCTATCCGGAAAAATCAGCCCGCGTGGTACGGAAAAACCAACGAGTTCCTCTATTGCATGGATATCGGCGCGCTCTACCATTATGCCGGATGGTACGATTCAAGCACCGTGTATCTCCAGCGCGCTTCCGAGGTCTACGACGGTCTTTTCGCCCGTTCCGTGACCAACGAAGCCGCATCGCTCCTCATCAACGATAATGTGCGGCCCTACCGGAGCAGGCCCTGCGAGCTCGTGCTGCTGCACCAGTTCAATGCCCTGAATTATCTGGCGCGGGGAAACAGGGACGATGCGCTGGTGGAAACGCGGGCCGTGCAGCTGCTCTTCAACGAGTGGGAGCGCACGGACCGGCACGGCCAGAAGTATTCCAACGACGCCATGTTTCATTATCTTTCGTCAATAGCCTATGATGCGGCCGGAGAGTACGACAACGCCATGATTTCGCTTTTCAAGGCGGTCGAGACCTTTAATCAGGGGCCTGTTGCTCTGGCTCCGGAAATAAAGAACTATGCCTGCTACATGCTGAAGCTCAATGACCGCAGCCAGGATACCGGTCTGCTTGCAATTTCAGCCGACCTTCCGGAGGAAAAAGTGCCGGGGATCGGAAACGGGCTTTCCGAGATAATTTTAATAGGTTATGCCGGCAGGGGGCCGGCGCTGGTTGAAGACAAATGGTGGGGAACTTATATCAGAGGCGGGATGCTGATCGTCAACCACCGTGATGCCAAAGGCGCGGTCGAATCGTTCAACATGCCTGCTCCGCCGCTGCCTGAAAAAGAGTATGAGAAGGCGGCAGAGGGTAAAAAAAACGACCTCGGTACGACATTCCATATCAGTTTCTCCCTGCCAAGGATCAGAACGTTCAATGCAATGACCGGTTATTTTACGGTTAAAGCGGCTGCCGGAAGCGTTCCGGTGACAAGCGTGGTGATTAATGATCTGGATAAGCAGCTTGCAAAAAACCTTGAGGATACGAAGACCTCCACGCTGCTGCGAACCGTGATCCGGACCACGCTGCGCACGATTTCGGCGCAAAAGGCGAAAGGCGGGATGAAGACAAAGAGCCCGATAGGGAATCTCCTGCTCAACCTCGGCGCCGATATGCTTGCCGATCAGCTCGAGCATGCGGATACGCGCACCTGCTTTCTGGTCCCCAAGACCATCCAGATCGTCCGGCTTCCGGTAAAACCCGGCACGTATACGCTCGAAGCATCGGCTTGCAGCGCAGGCGGGGCAGTGATCGGGAAAAAGACGTTCGAAAAGGTGGAGGTGAAACAGGGTGAGAAGAAGTTTTTGTTTTACTGTTCGTTTAAATGAGTAAAAGAGGTGCAAAGGGACATAGGTTCATAGGTACAAAGGGAATGGAAAATCAGAAAATTAAAACATATCGGGACCTTATAGTATGGCAGAAGGCTATGGCATTAGTCACGGAAATATATGATGAAACGAAACACTTTCCTAAAGATGAAATGTATGGAATAACGCAGCAGATTCGAAGATGCGCGGTGTCAGTACCAAGTAATATCGCGGAAGGGTTCGGGAGAAAATCAAAGAATGAATATGTGCGGTTTCTTGAAATAGCGCAGGGATCTCTTTTTGAATTGCAGACGCAGTTGGAAATCGCAAAAAGCCTTCAATATACAAACGGTGAAAAGTCCGAAAATTTATATACCAGCAGTCGCGAGATTGAAAGAATGTTAAGCAGTCTGATACGAAAAATAAAAGAGATGGAATAGTGGAGCCATTTACCTCTTTGATACTTTGAACCTATGCACCTTTGAATCTTTGTAACTATTATATGGTACTTGCGCAGGAGGCAGGTTGAGAAGTATAATAGTTATCGCATAAAATATAAGAATACTGACTATAACAAAAATTTATCCCTTCAGAGGAGGTTGTATGAAGAAGTTGGTTGCGTTTTTCAGTGTCGGTGTTTTGATTGCGATGATGGCCGGCTGTAATATGAACCCGGCAGGACCGGCGAGCATATCAGTAGACATCCCTGCTTTCGGTGCGGTCGTTACCGGCGGCGGCTATTTTCCTGTTACGATTACCATTGAGTCCGACTCAGCCATCACGAGCGTGGTTCCCAAGGTCAGGAATAAAACCACACAGGCTGACGTGACTTCAAGTTTCAGTTTTAATCTTCAAGCTACCGATTATCTCGGCAAGAAAAGCGTCAGCCTGCAAATGGGTATCCAGACGACATCAGCAGGCGCCGGTACCTATACCCTTGAAGTCACGGTTCAGGCCGGCAGCGGTCTTGAAAAAACTGCTACGCAGGATTTTACCGTGACCGGCGGAACAGCACTGACAATCAACACATCGGTTACCATCGGCTCGTTTGCCAGTGCCACCGGCAGCTCGGTTGAGCTTGACGGTCCTACGGTTTTGACCTCTGGTGCAGCAACAGCAGCCGGATCAGGCGTTGATATCGTCGGCACCTATTCCAGCTACAATGATTACAGAATTTTCAATCCGTTTTATGCCAAGAATTCAAGCAGTATTGCAGCTTTTGCAGGCTGGGTCTCCCCGAACCGTACTCTGTTTCATAAAGTGAGTGTTACGTTCAGTTCCGTTAACACAAAAGAGACGATTGCGGCCCAGTTTAATGCAACCCTGGCTACAAGTGACATGCTCACCTGCGCTGCAGGCGATGTGCTGGTCGTAAAGACCGATCAGACCCATTATGCGCTGGTCGAGGTCACCTCATTCCAGTCAAGTACGAGCGGAACGGCATCTCTTGCAATCAAAGAGTAAATTTTCAGCCGCGGACTAAATGTAATGGCACCGACGCGTGAAAGCGCTTCGCGGGTGCCATTTTTTTTGGCGAACAGATGCGGTTTTCAGGTTAAAATCTAGAAAATCCTCACCCGTATATACTCAGCCAGGTCGCGCAGGATTTTTCCCCTGTCCTTGAGAAAGGCGATGCTGTCCCACGCATTCCGGATAAGCTCCTCGGCATAGCGCTTCGATTCTTTCATGCCGCATACTGCCGGGAACGTGGCCTTGCCTTTTTCGCGGTCGCTCCCTGCGTCCTTGCCGAGCTGTTCCGTGGTGCCCTCTTCGTCAAGAATGTCGTCGACCACCTGGAACGCGAGGCCGACGTGGGTGCCGTATTCGGAGAGCCGTTTGAGGGTTAAGGGCGATGCATTGGCGAGCATGGCGCCGATGCGGACGCAGGCGCGGATGAGCGCCGCGGTTTTTTTAAGGTGGATGTATTCGACAATCGGCCGGTCGACTTTTTTGCCTTCTGATTCGATGTCGACCACCTGGCCGCCGATCATGCCGCTGGTGCCGAGCGCCTGAGCGGTTTCTGCGATGATGTCGGTCCTCTTGAGCCTCGCAAGCACTTCGAACGCCACGATACAGAGCGCATCGCCGCCCAGGACAGCAAGGGCCTCATTGAAGGCCCGATGGGCGGTCGGTTTGCCGCGCCTGAAGTCGTCGTCGTCCATGCAGGGAAGATCGTCGTGGATGAGCGAGAAGGTGTGGAGCATCTCGATCGCCGCGCCCGCCTGTACCGGAGCGCTGTCGCCGAATCTGCCGCCGCACGCCTCATAGGCGGCCATGAGCAGGCACGGCCTGATCCTTTTGCCGCCGGCAAAGGTGCTGTAGTGCATGAGGCGGTGGATTGAAGGCGGGTAGGTTTTTTCGGCGGGAAGCAGTTCCCTGAGCGCCTTTTCGGTGAGTGCGGCGACGCGTTTCAGGTAGGCGGTCAGCTCAGGCATCGTTTTCTTCTTTTGCAATAAATGAT
>CAISVC010000204.1 GCA_903888815.1 uncultured Fibrobacterota bacterium | reverse complement strand
TGGGGCGCCGGGCCGCGCGCTTCTCAATATCTGGTGCTCGCTTCAAAAGCCTATGCCCTGCTTGACAGCAGGCCGACCCCGACAATCGCTGACGTCCGCCGGGCGGCCTATCCGGTGCTGCGCCACCGGCTGGTACGGTCGTTTCATGCTGAGGTTGAGAATGTCAGCGCGAACGAAATAATCAAGACATTGCTCGCGCGGGTGATACCTGAAGGTTAAGCATTTCACCTGCTTTTTCAAAGCTATATCGCTTTGTCTTGTTCTGCTGCTCAAATTTTAAAATGCGTATTCCACAACTATCCCTATTAAAACTTCTGGTTATTCGCTATCGAATACTTATTCTTCTACTATTCACCGCATCATTTGTTCTCCCGGAGGTTTCAGTCTATTTCAATCGCCCGGCGCGGGGAGCCGACATTTTCGGCTATCTGGCTGCCGGCTCCGATGCGTTGTACGCCGCGCCGCTTTACAAGAATACCCAGCCCGGAAAGAATAATACGTGGCCGCCTTTATTTTCCTTTTTTGTCATTCCGCTTTCTCTCGCTGCAAATCATTGGGGGATACCGATCACCAAGGAGCTCTGGTATTTCTTCAATTTTCTATGCCTTATTGCGGTGCTGCAGCTCTGGACAGAGCTGCTGTACGGAACAAGGCCGCGATTCTGCTCTCCAGCCCTGTTAGATTTTTCTTCTCCCAAAATATTCGTTCCGTTTCTCCTGCTTTTGCCGCCATTTGTCAACAACTTTTTCATGCTGCAGATAAATGTCTTCGTTCTGTTTCTGGTGAGCCTCGGCTTTTTTTGTCTGATAAAAAACCGGCGTCTTGGAGCAGGCCTGTGCTTCGGCCTTGCCGCAGCATTAAAGGCATTTCCCAGTATCCTGCTGCTCTATCTGCTTGTCAGGAAGCAGTGGAAAACAGCTGCCTATATGGTGATTGCCGGTCTATTGTTCTCGCTTCTGCCGGTCATCAGCTACGGCATCGATTCTTTTATCGGCCTTATCAAGCAATGGCTATCGATCAGTCTGCTTCAGCCGCTGATAATCGATAACCAGCGACACAACAACCAGTCGTTGTATGCCATGTGGTACCGGCTGCTGGTGCATTGGTTTCAGTGCGCGGGCCCGACATCGCTTATACTCAAAATCGCCAATAGCGGTTCGATGCTGATAATAACCATTGCGAGCATGATGGTATTCGTTCGGAAAAAGTTTGATGTTCAGGAATCTTCAACCATCATGGAATGTGCGGCCCTCTGTATCATGATGAACCTTTTTTCACCGATCGCGTGGATACACCACTTCGTGTTTTTATATCCCGCCGTAGCAACGGTATGGTGGGGATATTCAAAAGATCCATCGTTTCTTAATAAAAGGCTTTACCAATACGGTTTCTTCTTCTGGGCAGCGATTGTTCTTGTGCCCTATGTTTTCGCAAAAATTATAGGTCCCGTGTTTCAGGCCTGTTCCAACTATACTGTAGCGGCGCTGCTGCTGCTGCTGTTACTGCTGCGGATGATTTCCCAATATGGGACAATTAAAAATTCTGGTGCGGTATAATCTGCTGCGATAGACATGAAAGGATACTTTTTATGGAAAAAGCTATTAACGTCACATTTCCGGGAGGGAGAAAGGTCATTGCGCAGGCCGGTGACCAGCTTATCGCAACCGACCAGCCGATCGAGGATGGCGGTCAGGGAACTGCTCCCTCTCCATTTATGCTGTTTCTCGCTTCGCTCGCCACCTGCGCCGGCTACTATGCGCTGCAGTTCTGCCTCTCACGCAGCATTGAAACAAACGGCATGTCCTGCAAGGCCGTTTTTTTATTCGATGAACAGCTGCACCGATATACCTCTGTCCGCATTGCGCTTACCCTGCCCAAAGGATTTCCCGACAAATACCGGGACGCCATCGTGCGCGCAATGGATTCCTGTACTGTCAAGAAGCACCTCCTGCAGCCGCCGAAGTTTGAGATAACGGTATTTTAACTTGGCACAGCTCCATGAGGGCACGCTCTGTATCCTGTATCATTTTTTCGAGAGAAAACTCAGTCGTCACGGTTTGAAAGCCAGCCTCGCCGATCTGCCGACGCAAGGAGTGGTCTTCGATGAGCTTTATTGTTGCGGCAACGAGGCCGTCGATGTCCTCGAAAGGGACTAAAAGCCCGTTCTGATTGTTTCGCAGGACTTCGGCAACGCCGGCGATGTCAAAGGCAACGACCGGAATTTTTGCCGCCATTGCTTCGAGCATGGTGTTGGGAACGCCCTCGGACCGCGAGGTGAGCCAGTAGAGGTCTGCGGCCTGCACGAACTCCGGGATGTCGCCGCGGAAACCGGTGAAGATGAGGCGGTCGGCCACGCCTGCTTTATCAGCCTGCTGCCGGAAGACGGTGCCATCGCCGCCGCCGACGATCACCAATTTGACATGTGAATATTTTCTTGCGAACAGCGCAAACGCTTTGATCGCATAGTCAAACCCTTTCTGCGGGCAGAGGCGGCCGATGGCCATGATGCAGATATCGTTGTCATAAAGCCGTAAGGCCTTCCGCTGTTTTTTCCGGATATCGCCGGAAAGACGGATCGGTTCCACGCCCACATACACAAGCCTGCATTTCTGAGTGTCGAACCCCCTGGTCTGTGAAAGGACGGTAATGATTTTTTTAGCAACCACAAAGACAATATCAAAGAGCTTGCAGAAAACGATCCAGTTGCGCAGATTGCGGATTGGCCGGTCAATGCCGAACATCCCGGCGACTTTGGTGCGTGTAACCAGTTTTGCCGCAATGCCTGCAAGGAAATATTCCCGCTGTTTCGTGGGCATGACCACATCGATGCGGTTTCCCCGCATGAATAACCACAACTTTGCTATCGATATAACATCAAGGTTGTTAGCAAAAGGAAATCTAACGAGCTTTACCCTGCTGCCCGAGAGCCGTTTTTCAAAAAGGTCGCCCCGGCACCCGAACCAGACGGTATGACCGCGTTCCACGAGGCCGATGGCGGTGTTGAGCGCCCACTTTTCCGTGCCGCCCCACTCTTTTGCGGAATTGATAATAAGAATATTCATAGTGTGTGTAAAAATATGTTGTGTTGGTGGCGCCGATTTGATTTAATACTATAACAACGGTAATAAATTCATTTGCATGCAGGAGTCACCGGTGACTCCTCTAAAGTATATTTAACTATCCTATGCCTCCGATTGCCGTGCTCATGCCCAACTGGATCGGCGATTTCCTGCTCGCGCTTTCGGTCGTAGAGCGGAAAAAGAGTGCGGAGAACTGCGACATTTCGCTTATCGTTCCGGTGCGGTTTGCCGGATTGACAACGCTGCTGAGTGACCTGCCGGTTATCCCTTATCGACGGAAAAGCCGATCCGGATATTTTGCCTCGGTGCGGTCGATGCGGTCGTTCTTAAAGCTTTTTATTCTGCCGCACTCTTTTTCTTCAGCACTCTTCGGTTTTTTGTCCGCCATTCCCGTACGGAGGGGCGTTTCCATGGAACTGCGGGGGTGGATGCTGACCGAACGGCTGCCCGCGTCGGCCACCTCAAGAACCCGCCACTTGACTTATGAATATTCAGAGGTGCTCGAAGTGCCGTTTGCCGACCCCGTGGAATGGCGCGGCGCAACGATTGAACAATCAATAGGCCATGCCGGCGCCGTGGTTTTATGTCCGGGCGCTACCTATGGTCCTGCAAAGCAGTGGCCGTATTTCGACCGGCTCGCCGCGCTTTTTCCCGATAAAATGTTCGTCATTCTGGGAGACAGCTCCGATAAAAACAGCGCGCAGCGAATTGCAGTTAGTGCACCGCAACGCTGTACCAATCTCGCGGGTACTACCTCGCTTGAACAAGCCGCCTCAATCATTGCCGGCGCTTCCGTCCTGATTTCAAACGACTCCGGGCTTCTGCATCTGGCCGGATTCCTGGGAACCCCGTGCGTCGGTATCTATGGATCGACCTCAAGCGTCTGGACGCGTCCGCTTGGCCAGGAGGTACGGATTGCAATCGGTTCCTGCCCACGCTCGCCCTGCTATGAACGAACGTGCCCCCGTGATGATTATATATGCCTCCGGAATGTCACCCCTGAAACAATCGCTGCTCGTGCGCAGGAAATCATGCGGCAATAACTGACAATAAATAATTTGTTTTTGTTGGTTGGAGGTAACGCTAAAAAAGTTATTTTTAACGATTATGCATACTATTCCTCTCGTTTCGACCAACACCAAACTTTTCCACCGTCTCAAGACGATTGTCACCTCACGCGCTCAGGGCAACTATGATCTGCTGCTTCTGACCAACGCAAAACCGGCCGAGGATTTTCTTGTCACCGAGATGCCGGAACTCATCTTCATTAACTTTTCCGACAATAAGATCAACGCTTTTCAGCTCCTCGAAGCCATGCTGAAAGACCCCTGGCTCCTGCACGGGGGAATTATTGCGCTATGTAAAGAATACCAGACCGTCGAACAGATCAACGCCATCCGGGGGGGCAACATCCTTGTATCGCTTACGTTCGGCGATCTTGAAAAACAGCTGCCGCGGATTCTTGATATCATCGATTCCAACCGGAGCATTCTTTTCCGACGCGGTACGCGCCAGGGCAGCGGCAGCGTTCTATCCGGATCGTTCAAGCTCCATAACAACCTTTTTGAGGCTAACTGCTATATTAATCTCATCTGTAATTTTCTGTACAACTCGAACAGATTAGCCGTGGAAAAAAAATATTTTTTCCACCTGGCACTCTATGAAATGCTCATTAACGCCATCGAACACGGCAATTGCGGCATCTCCTACGATGAAAAAAGCCGCTTTCTCGAGCGGGGCGGCTGCATACCCGATTTAATCGAGGAGAAATGCACCGATCCCGTTATCGCCGGAAAAATGGTGACCTTTAATTATACGTTGTACCCGTCCTACGCCCGGTTTGTCATTACCGATGAGGGAGCCGGTTTTGACTGGCGTACCATGATCAATACTATGCACAAAAAAGACAATTTACGGCTCCACGGGAGAGGCATTCTCATTACGCGGGAAACCGTGCGCTCCCTGAGCTACAACGACAGGGGAAATGAAGTCACGCTTGAAATTGAATACGAAACCGGGGGCAGCCCGATCACTCCTGCCATTTTCAATGACATTCAGCCCCTTGAGGTGAAACAGGGAACTATCGTTATCAGCAGCAATGCCGATGACGACTTTCTGTATTTCGTCGTCAAAGGGATGTACGATGTCATCATTGACGGCAGAAAAATCTCCTCGCTTTCCGCCGACGACCTCTTTGTCGGGGAAATGTCTTACCCCGGTATCGACCGCGGCAACACAACCGTGCGCGCGGTAACCGACGGTAAGCTTATAAAAATCAGTAAAAAAGATTTTATTAAAGCCATTAAGACAAAACCGCACTATGCCCTGCTTTTTGCAAAATTTCTGGCCGAAAGAACTCAGCTGCTGAGCAGGGCAGCAGCAGAGAAGAAATAGCCTTAATAAAAAAGCCCTGCACAGCA
>CAISVC010000203.1 GCA_903888815.1 uncultured Fibrobacterota bacterium | reverse complement strand
TGACAGTTGGAAATGGTCGGTCTATTTTAAAAGATCCATCGGCAAGCATTTCGCAATAGTCGGCCAGGCCGCGCGCGATCATCTGAGGACAATGTCAAACAGTTTTACCGGTCGTGACTATGATGAAGCGCTTACGACGACCAAACACTGGTACTGGGCGCTCAGGGCGATATCGACGTGGTAATAGTGTGCTGCACGAGCAGTTCAAGCGGATAGCGGGGCGGGATCGGTTCCGGCAGTTATCACTTCTGGAAAGGGGCGGGAGCTTCACTTTTTTTCAGTGGTTCCGACCGGAACAGGAAAGGTGCAATTGAGTTAATCCGGGCGTGGTAGCAGGTTCTTGTCTATTGTTTACAGAATTCCTGATAACGTGCAATCATGCTGAAATTATCAATGGAGGAGCCTTATGCGTAAGGTGCATGCAGGTATCGTTTCTCTTGCCCTGTTGCAGACGATTTTTGCGGTTTCAGCCATGGCCGTGCCGTTTCAGCCGCCGCAGACGGCAAGGGTAAAACTCAATATCAATCAGACATGGAAGTTTACTATGGCTGATGTTTCCGGCGCGCAGGCGACGGGTTTTAATGACGCGGCCTGGAGCACGGTGCATCTGCCGCATAATTTTCAGAATGTTTCGATCACCGGGGGCACGTACTACCGGGGCATCGGCTGGTATCGCAAGCATTTCACGCTTGATGCATCCTACTCGGGCAAACGGATAACGATTTACTTTGAAGGAGCCATGACCGTTGCTCAGGTATATATCAACGGCACGGCACTCGCGACCCATTACGGCGGTTTCGACCCATTCTGCTATGACATTACTTCATATTGCGCTATCGGAGGTGCTGATAATGTTATTGCGGTGAGGCTTGACAATAGTTATCAAAATCTGGTTCCGCCGGAAAAACCCGGCGGGGGCAGCATTGATTTTGAAATGTACGGCGGTATCTATCGCGATGTATGGATTATCGCGACTGACCCGGTTTTTGTTCCCGAAGCGGTACATGACTGGGCGAACAGCTGGGCCAATCAGGGGGGGCATTTCATAACATTCGCCAATGTTTCCGCCGGTTCAGCAAACGTAACCGTACGCACATGGGTCAGGAATGCGGGCGCATCAAGCGCGACCTGTTATGTCGCCACGACAATTGCCGATGCGACAAATGAGATCATACAGACCGGCACGAGCGCTTCGCAGGCTGTTGCCGCCAACAGCGTATCGCGTTTCGCTCAAACCATTACCGTTGCAAATCCGGTCCTCTGGTATCCGTGGGCGCCTTACCGATATACGGTCCACACGGTGGTGTATAACGGTACCGCGGTGGTTGACTATTATAAGACAAGGATTGGCATAAGGCAACTTCAATTTACCAGGACAACCGGAGCATTTGTCAATGGCACCTACATCAAACTGCTGGGTCTTAACCGTCACCAGACCTGGCCTTTTGTGGGGCACGCAGTACCCAATATTCAGCAGCGCCGCGATGCGGAAATGCTCAAGGACGTTTCATGCAACATCGCGCGGTGTTCGCACTATCTGCAGGATGATGAGTTCATGAATGCCTGTGACAGCCTCGGTATATTCCTGTGGGTTGAAATACCGGGCTGGCATTGCTGCGATAACCCGGCGACCCCCAGCACGAATGCCACGTGGAGGGCACGGCATTTTGATGTGTTGAAGTCAACGGTACGCACCGCGAGGAACCATCCCTGTGTCGCCATATGGGGGCCGGGCATCAATGAAGCGGTTTCTGACCCGACGATTGAACGGCCGCTTAATGATACGTGTCACAAGGAAGATTCATCGCGCATGACTTCCGTCGCACGCGCCGGTTGGCAGCACCCCACGGGCGCAGGCAATAATATTTATGACGTTTACGGAGACAATCAGTTCACGCCAGGGAGCATTCCCGCTTCCAATCCTGATCCGAACTGCTACGGGTATATAAACACCGAACATACGGGACATACTGCCGAGCAATATTCGCGTCGCGAGACCAATACCGAGTCAGACCTTCTTTACCATGGCTGGCTCCACGCCCAGATGACGGGGGAAGCGCGCGCCAAAGGGACATGGATACTTGGCGGCATGGGGTGGTGCATGTTTGACTATTACACGGGAGGCAGCATCCGGTACCATGGGGTGATGGATCTCATGCACATTCCCAAATTCGGCTACTGGGTTTATAAAAGCCAGAGTGCGGCTGATAACTATAACGGCACGGTGCATCCCGTCATGAAGATCACCAACTGGTACCGCTCCGCTTCCCCGGTAAATCGGGATGTTTATCACAACTGCGATTCGGTGCGGCTCTATAGAAACGGCACCTATGTCGCATCGAAGCCGCCGGACGTGACGATTGCCGGGCTGGCACATCATCCGTCAACTTTTTTCAATGTTGCGTTCCAGACCGGCATGTTGACTGCTGAAGGTTTTCAGGGCGGACGTATCGTCGTACGCGATACGGCCCGGACGCCGGGTGCTGCGGCGTGCATCAGGCTTGTTGCCGACCCTCCGGTTATCCAGGCCAACGGCGGCGATTTCTCCAGGGTCGAAGCGTGGATCATAGATGCCAGCGGTACCTACGTGCCGTATACGGCTAATTCGATATCCTTTACCATTTCAGGTACTGCTGGAGGAAGCTTGGTGGGTAATAATCCGATTGCGGCGCAATCAGGTGCGTGTATTATTCTTGCAAAGGCGGGTCTGACGCCGGGTTCAATGAGAGTGACGGCGACTTCGGCGGGTTTATGTACCGTTTCGGCCGATATCGTGGTATCTCCCACAACCGGTATTTTCGATGGTTATCCCGGTGCTGCGAAAACGGCCGCGATAGTGCCGAAAACCGAAATTTTTGCCATGATGGGAAACCGGTTTATCGTCCCCGGACCGTTTCAGGGAAAATCGATAATGGTTGCGGTATATGATCTGTCGGGCAAAATGATTTACAAAAAAGCAATGAGGCAGAAAGTGATAGCGCTCGGGAAGGATATTGCAACGGCAAGCGGGATCCATATAGTGCATATCAACACGGTGCCGGAATAAGTACCACGTGCAGTTTGCCTGCCATTGAAAGACGAAGGAGGAATTAATTATGCGCGAACAAATGCCGTTATCGTTTTCGCCTTTTCCTGCACTATCGATCCGGAGCATTATGCTGTCTCTCGTCTTGTTATCCGTCGCGAGCGCGCAGACATGGACTGCCAACTGGATCTGGCAGAGCGCGGACGGCCCGACCAACACGTGGATGTGCATGCGGAAAAAGGTGACGCTTTCGGCGAAGCCGGCAACGGCGCCGACCCGCATCGCAGCGGAGAACAATTACTGGCTGTATGTCAACGGCCAGCTTGTGGTTCCCGGCGGGGGGCTGGACATGAGGCCTAATCTGACCAACACGTATTACGATTCCGTAGACCTGGCTCCCTATCTTGTTGCGGGCGACAACATCATCGCGGCGCTCGTGTGGTACAAGGGCGGCACCAACGGGTATTCGCAGAGGATGGTCGCCCGGGGCGGCGTGGTGTTCGAGTCCCGTCTTACCGGAGCGACCCCTGCGACGATCGTGTCGGATAACACGTGGAAAGTGCTGGTGCACCCCTCATTCACCAGAACAGCCCAGCAGCAACAGTGGAGCGCCTGGAAGTGGATAGAGTACCCGGTTATCTATGATGCGCGGAACAGTCCCGGAGACTGGACTTCGCTGTCGTTCACCGAAAGTGCGTCATGGGTAGCCGCAACGCAGAAGGGGGTACCGCCGACGACCCCATGGAACACGCTTGTTCACCGGACGATTCCGATGAACAAGGTATTCACTCCGATCTTGTATCAGAACCAGTCGAGCATTCCAACCTCCATAACAACCAACAGGACGATAACGGGCTCGGTTGGTATCAATGTTCAGGGGAGAGCGTATCTGAGGATTACCGCTCCCGCAGGAGTGAACATTGCGATACGGATGAATGAATGGTATACCGAGAACTACGTGACGTCGTCCGGCACGCAGGAGTATACCACGTTCCAGTGGCAGAACCCGAGCGGGGAGCCGTGGAGCAACCATTACGTGGAATACGCGTTTACTAATGTCACAGGGACGGTGACGATCACGGACCTGAGATTTCAGCAGTCGGGTTACGACGTGGATTATATCGGCAGTTTCAGCTGTAATAATACACGGCTGAATACGCTGTGGACGAAGTGCCGTAACACTTCGTACGTGTGCATGCGCGACCAGTTTTACGACTGCCCGGACCGTGAACGCGGACAGTGGTGGGGCGATGTTTCGGAGCAGATACTGTACTCGTTCTACCTCTACGACGCCAAGGCATCGCTTTTAGCGAAAAAAGGTTTTCGGGAGCTGATGAACACGCAGAAGACGGACTACTCGCTGTACACTACGGCGCCGGGTACCGATTTTCACCTTCCGGACCAGAACCTTGCCGCGGTCATGAGCCTGTACGACTACTTCCTTTTCACGGGCGACAGCGCGTTTGTCCGGGAGCTCTATCCGAAAGTTGCGACCTATATCAAGAATTACGTGGCGACCACGCGGGACGGCAGCGGGATGGTGATCCTGCAGAACGGGCCGTGGAACTGGATCGACTGGGGAAGCAACCTCGATATCCAGACAGGCAGCGCGAACACGGTCGTGAACGGCCTGTTTGTACGGCTCATGGACGCGGCAAAGGTCATGGCGTCGGTTTACGGTAGTACGGCAGACGTGACCACGTATAATGGATATCAGACTTCGGTAAGGAACAATTTCAACACGTATTTCTGGAACGCGGCTTCCAACGCCTACGTGTTCCACCGCCTGAACGGCACGCAATCGACGATGATAGACGACCGGTCTAACGCGTGGGCGGTTCTTGCGGGAGTGACGGACAGCGCCAAGCGGGTAGGCGTCCTGAACAGACTCAACACACAACAGAACGCGAGCCCGTATCAGGAGCGGTACATCGAAGACGCCATGTTCGTCATGGGAAAAGACAGCGCTGCGCTGACGCGGATGCTGAGCTATTACCAGCCAGACATCGATTCCTGGTCCATGACCATGTGGGAGCGGATGGGAACCATCCAAACCAACAACCATGCGTGGGCGGCCAGTGCGTGCTATCTGCTGGGCGCCTATGTCGCCGGTATCAAGCCGACCGCGGCGGGATTCTCGTCCTATCAAGTGATGCCTATGCTGGGTCAGCTCACTGCGGTTTCCGTTTCCGTTCCCTCGAACTGGGGGACGATATCAACGATCGATTCTTTGAAGTCTGACAGATTCACCATGCAGCTTGTTTCGCCGACAGGCACGCAGGCGCAGGTCGGAATTCCCCGGAAACGCGCATGGCTTTCGGTCACCGCTAACGGTAATGCCGTGTGGAATCAAGGGACGTTCATAGCCCGTACGGGCGTCAGTGGAGCGGGCGTGGACAGCCAGTACATCAAATTCAACGTCGCTCCGGGGACGTGGCAGTTCGTGGCATTGCTGACGCCGACCGCGGTGAGAGGCTTATCAGACCACGGGGCTGTAACGGCGAAAGCGCTTGGATTGACACAAAATAACGGACAGATCGTCTTTTCCGTTGCGTGCCCGGGGACGTATACGCTGCGGGTATTCGATGCAGCGGGTAAAACGCACGCGATCTATCGCGGTCGTGACCAGGG
>CAISVC010000202.1 GCA_903888815.1 uncultured Fibrobacterota bacterium | reverse complement strand
GGAACTATTCGAACGGGTATCAAAACGGGGCATTATACGGAACAGCCGTTCCCGGCCAGGCTTTGAACGGCGATTTCACGGCGGATGATTACAATAAAGACAACTGGAAGTGGACCGTATATGCAAAACGGACGTTCTTCAATCATTTCAGTATTCTGCTCCAGTTTGCTAACGATCATCTGGTCCTGCCGGCATTCGATGAAAAGTTGTCCGACCGCGAAGAAGTATGCGGCAGGAATAAATCATGGTATTGGCTGGCGAAGTTTGGAGTGAATTTTTAATCAATTATTTCAGGAGGGCGGCATGCGGATGGAATTTTTCCATCGGACGCGGTTTATAGCCGTGGACCTGTGGCGTTTTTGCCACTAAAACCGGCAGGCGGATACCTTATTTAATAATAACCGCCCTTGTAGTCTCAGTCCCTGCGTTTGTTGAGAAACGTATAATATAGGTCCCCGCCTTGATTGACTTTCCTGAATTATTATTCTGTTGTATCAAAACGGTGTGTGCGCCTGGCCTGCGGTATTCATGCACAAGGCTTTTTATCAGAGTGCCGCGTACATCGTACAGGCCAAGATCAACGAATGATCCGTCATTGTTGTTGACAGAGGGCACCATGTAATAAATCCGGCTCGCGCCCGTTGTCCCGTCGTGTATTATATACAGAGGAACGTCCTGCCGGTACCGCACAGGGGGATTGGACGCGGGGAAAACCGGCGCCTGACAACCGGTCACGAAATGAGCGGTAGTATCGTTGCATCTGGCGCAAGCTCTCTGGATCAACCAGACCATGACACCACCGTAACCATTGCTGATTGCATACAGGCATTTGGCCCCGATGTCGTTCGGGTTATTCACATCCACTTCGTTGTCCGTGTCATACCCGAAGCCGATGCCCAGTTTGCTCTTAGGGACACCGCGGCTTGTCAATGTTGCAAAAAAAACGTCCATCGTGTTTACCAGGCCATAATAGGACATTCCGTTCATCTGATCGCAATAATCCCTGATAGACGCACATGAATTCGGATACCAGTCCGCCACGGCCGCGGTCATCATCGGACGAGGGGAAATCTTATTGAGGGAGTCGCGCAGCTCCCCGTGAAGTTGCTGGAATTTTGCAACCATGGCGGCGTTATCGGATTCTTCCCCGCATTCCCAATCCATATCGACGCCATCGTACCCGTTTGTTTTCATAAAATTGACTATATTTCTCACCAGGGTAGCCCGCGTGCTCGCACTCGCACACGCACCCGAGAATCCCGGGCTGGCCCCTGCGCCGCCGATACAGATGAGCGCCTTTTTATTATGTTGATGGCATGCGGCTACAAATGCCTGGGCCTGCGCAGCTGATATATCATTGCTGAGTCCGCCGGAGGATGAAGGGAACAAAGAGAAATGGCATAGATGAGTATAAGCATTCCAGAAGATAGTGGAATAAGATCCTCCATAATATTGAGCAAAATATCCAGTCGACCATCCTAAGCACTGCTGGGCGGAAACAAAAGGAGGCACTGTCAGTAACGCAGCCACAACGCAGACCTTAACGAAGCATATCTTTTTCATACGGCCCCCTCAGTTACAAAAAATAGTAAACAATGCCGCTGTATATCGAAAAGGCGGTTCATTTCGTGCAGTTGATCTTTGTGACAAAAAATTCACTGCCCGCCCTGATACGCACGATATAAACGCCTTTTGACGCCGGCTTCCAATAATAGTCGCCCGCGCCCGAAGGGGTAAACGCCGTCAGGTGCCTGCCGTTGGTTGAAAGAATTTCAATACGGTCTGCTGATGGTGCGTTCACGGCGATATGAATTCCCCTGGCCGGCGAATACCGGAGTGAAAACAGCGATGCCCGGCAAGGCTCTGCTGCGGTAAAGCGGTCAACAATCACCGGGTTTACGATAATGCCCCGCAACCTCATCCAGTTTATCAGTATCGGCGGCCATATCCCCGCCATGCCGTATCCGTGGTTTTTCCCCGGGTCAACGACAAGGGTGTCCGGCACATGGTTGGCTTTGCATGCCGAGTCAAACATTCTGCTGTTCTGTATCGGTACGACATTGTCCGCATCGCCGTGGGCCAGAAAGGTCTGCGGTGTCTGGGCGGTGACCCATTTCTGGTTGCTCAGGCTGTCAACTTGGGCTGCGTTCGCCGGGACCCCCAGCAAAGCATCACGCGAGCCTGTGTGCGCATACGGGCCCTGGAGCGTGATGACCGGATAGATGAGCACCAGAAAATCCGGCCGGGATTTTTTCTGTTCGATCGGGTCAAGGTCGGCCGGATTGCCTCCGTCGAAATGGGTGCCGAGCGTTGATGCAAGGTGGCCGCCGGCGGAAAACCCCATGATGCCGATTTTTGTTGTGTCAATACCATAGGACGCGGCGTAATACCGTACGATCCGCATGGCCCGTTTCGCATCATTCAGCTCAACGGGGTGGCGATACGGGCTGTAGCGATAGCGAAGGACAAACGCCGTGACGCCATAGGTGTTAAACCATTTTGCCTCATCGACTCCCTCATAACTCATCATCACCGGCAGGCCGGTATAGCCCCCGCCTGGACATAGTATGACCGCCGCACCGTTGCGATTGCTGTCCGGAGCAGGGAAGGCATAGAGCATCGGTTTGTCGACATCAGCATTCCCGAGTGCCCCGGGAGCGCTGCCGTACCAGAGCCAGCGGGTCTTGGGCGATTGCTTGAACGCGCAATTCTGCAGGGTTTCGTAAAAAACGTCGGCCAGCACTTTGTTCCCGTTGGAGTCCGGATGCACCCCGTCGGGCACCAAGTTCATTTTCGGAAGGAACGGCAGGTTCGCATCGACAATTGAATCGCCCTTTGTTTTTGCAAGGGTACGGATCGCCGGGATGATCTGCGTTGCAATGACGGTTCCGGAAATGCTGAAACTGTTGGTCCCGGCAGGCGGCGGGAGGCAGAGCAGGATCTGCGGATGGGGCGAGTGCGCCGTGTTCGTGTCGCGTATGGTCATGAGCGTGTCGATAAAGGCCGAATAGTCGCTCGTGTAGGTCGCCGCCGTCGTCCAGTTCCACGGTTTGGAATCATTGGTGCCGAGCATGATGGTAATGATGTCCGGCTTTACTGTAAAGAGATCGCCGAACTTAGTCTCCCGCCAGTAGGGGTAGTCCCCGTTTTTAAGCATGGTTCTTCCTGAAATGCCGTAATTCAATACCCGGTACTTGGTCCCGAACATTTTCTGCACCAGCGCGACATACCCCTGCGTCGCGGGGTTTGCGAGCCCGTCGCCCTGGGTGATGCTGTTCCCGACGCAGGCGATTTTTATATTGTCAAGAACATAGTTGGAGTCCACGGGGACGAGACGCGCTCCGGCCCAATCCGCATGGTCCCAGCTGTTGCCGTCGCCCCCGTCATTGACCACTAATTTCAGGGTGTTTTTCCCGGCGACGCTCACCGTGGCCTTTTTTGCAGCCACACTTCCCCTCATCACGCCGCTGTCATACGTCAGAACGTCATCCACAAAGACCTGGAACTGCACGGTCCCGTTGCCGGACGTCTCGTCATCGACGCCGACATCACAGGTAAAGGTGGTAAAAATTTTATTGAGGTTATATAGTATCGTACTCTGCGCATGCGCGCCAAGGCCCTTGGCATACGTGGTTCCATTAATGGTGATCGTGTTTCCCCCGATGGATTTGTCGTATTGCAGGGTGCCCCACCCGACGGTTCCGGAAGTCTCTATCATATCGGAGAGATAGATGTTCGCGGCAACGGAACGGGCCGGCATGACCAGACCGTAAAGACCCAGCACCATGCTCAGATACCGGACAATTCCAGGGGCTTTTCTCCCTGTTTTGTTCATACAGTCATCCTTTCGAAAAACTGACAGGTATTTTTTTCAGGTGTCGTTTACGGCGCTTTCACAGCACGTCTATTTTTTTCTTCAGCGGCACATTTCACCTCTTCGTCCGCACGAATCTCTTTTCCGCTTTTATACCGTTGCCGGTAACGGTAACCAGGTATGCGCCGGCGCCGGTTCCCGGATATTCCACCCGGTCGCCGCCGGCAACAGTCCGATAAAGCAGGGAGCCGTTTATTTTGTAAATCGAGACCGTATACGGTGTCTTATCCGAAAAGTCCCTGTGCAGGATGATCCGCCGGTCGCCCGCGGCGATAAACTGCCTTTCCGTCGGGGTGTACGGTGCGGCGGAAATCCCGGTGGCGCTCTTTTGATACACTCGAATCCAATCGACGAGGTATTGCTGCGGGAAAACCGTGGAGGAGTCGGGGCTGCCCGGCCAGGTTCCTCCGACGGCAAGATTGACAAGAATCCAGAATCGCTGGTGGAACTCGGATTGTGCCGCACCGGTGATTGGCGTGGAGAAATACTGGCTGCTGTCGAGTGTCCATCGGATCTGGACCGAATCCCATTCGATGCCAAAAACATGGTACGCGTCGGCGAATTTTCCCGCACTCAGCTTCGT